>NZ_JACAPX010000024.1:48513-214069 GCF_013385435.1 Pseudomonas sp. F9001 | reverse complement strand
GCAAGCCAGCTCCCACACAAACCCTGCTCCCACATTTTGAATCGCATTTAGTCATTCTTATTGGGGAAGCGCCGCAAATCCAGGGTCATCGGCAATTCATCATTGATCACCACACTCGGCACCGGCAATTTCCCGGGGCTGTGTCCCAAGCGGAAAAACCGCGCCATCCGCCGGCTTTCAGCTTCATTGGCATTCACCGGCAGGCTGTCGTAATTGCGCCCGCCCGGGTGGGCGACATGGTACTGGCAACCGCCCAGCGAGCGCTGCATCCATGTGTCCAAAAGATCGAACACCAGTGGCGCATGCACCGGGATCGTTGGCTGCAGGCAGTTGGCCGGTTGCCAGGCGCGATAACGCACGCCAGCCACAAACTCGCCGACACGCCCGGTGGGTTGCAGCGGCACCGGGATGCCATTGCAGGTCAGCAGGTAACGCTGGGGCGGCAGGCCACTCAACTTGACCTGCAGGCGCTCCAGGGACGAATCCACGTAACGCACCGTACCGCCCACCGCACCCTCTTCGCCCAGCACATGCCAGGGCTCAAGGGCCTGGCGCAATTCCAGTTCGATGCCGCTGACGGCGTAGTCACCGACCTTGGGAAAACGGAACTCCAGGTGCGCGGCAAACCATTCGGCCCGCAGCGGATAACCGGCAGCGTTCAGCTCGACGATCACGTCGGCAAAATCCTGCTCGATAAAGTGCGGCAGCAGGAAGCGGTCGTGCAGCTCTGTGCCCCAGCGCGCCAGCTTCGGCGGCGCATAGGGTTCACGCCAGAACCGCGCGACCAGTGCCCGCAGCAGCAACTGCTGGGTCAGGCTCATGCGGGCGTGGGGCGGCATTTCAAAGGCACGCAATTCCAGCAGGCCCAGGCGGCCGGTGGCACCGTCCGGCGAGTAGAGCTTGTCGATGCAGAACTCGGCGCGGTGGGTATTGCCAGTGACGTCGATCAGCAGGTTGCGCAGCAGGCGGTCCACCAACCATGGCGGGCATTCTTCGCCCGCTTCGGGCATCTGCGCGAAGGCGATTTCCAGCTCATACAACGCATCGTTGCGCGCTTCGTCGACCCGTGGCGCCTGGGAAGTCGGGCCGATGAACAGGCCGGAAAACAGGTAGGACAGCGACGGGTGGTTATGCCAATAGCTGATCAGGCTGCGCAGCAGATCGGGGCGCCGCAGGAACGGTGAGTCCTTGGGCGTAGCGCCACCGAGCACAAAGTGGTTACCGCCGCCGGTGCCGGTGTGGCGCCCGTCGATCATGAATTTTTCTGTGGTGAGGCGGGTTTGCCGGGCTTCTTCGTAGAGAAATTCGGTGCGTTCCACCAACTCGTCCCAGGTGGCGGACGGCTGCACGTTGACCTCGATCACACCCGGATCCGGCGTCACCCGGAAGTTGCTCAGGCGTGGGTCGCTCGGCGGCTCATAGCCTTCCAGCAGCACCGGGCAATGCAGTTCTTCGGCGGTGGCTTCGATGGCGGCCACCAGTTCCAGGTAATCCTCGACCCGTTCCAGCGGCGGCATGAACAGGTACAAGCGGCCGTCCCGTGCCTCGGCGCACAGGGCGGTGCGGGTCAGCCAGTCGGCAGACTCGTCGATCTTCGGGATACGGTCTTGGCTGGCAGCTGCCTCGCCATGGCTTTGCAGTTGCGAGGTGGTCGGCAGGTCTGCCAGGTCCTGATTGGGATCGGTGGGGTGCACGAACGGATAGTCCGCCGCCGTTACCCACGGTTGCGAGGCCAGTGGCAGGCGATAACCCAACGGTGAATCGCCCGGCACCAGGCGGCAATGGTTGTCCCGCAGGTACCAGCGCCCGCTCTGCCAGCGGTCATTGGCCGCCGTGCGTGCCAGCGGCAGCACCTGGCCGATGACTTTATCCAGGCCCTGGCTGAAGACCTTGCGCAGGCGTTCGCGCTCAAGCTTGTCCTCCAGGCGCGGATCTTCGGCGCTGACGTTTTGCGGCAAGGCGCCTTCGCGCCACAGGTAATAGAAATTGTCTTCGTAGGCCGGGAATACAAACCGCGCGGGCAGCTTCAAGCGCTCGGCGACACTGGCCAGGAACCGCCCGGCCATCACGCCATCGGCACCGTAGCTTTGCTGCTCATCGGCGATCAGCGCGCTGTTGTGCCAGATCGGCACGCCGTCGCGGCGCCAGTAGCAGTTGAGGGACCAGCGCGGCAGTTGCTCGCCGGGGTACCACTTGCCCTGGCCGAAATGCACCAGGCCCTTGGGTGCGTAGTGCTTGCGCATGCGCTGGAACAGCTCGGCGGACAGCCGGCGTTTGTCCGGGCCCAGGGCGGCGGTGTTCCATTCGGCGCCGTCGGGGTCGTCGATGGAAACGAAGGTGGGTTCGCCGCCCATGGTCAGGCGTACGTCGTCCTTGTGCAGGTCACCGTCGATCTGCCGGCCCAGGGCCTGGATCGCCAGCCACTGCTCTTCGGTGTAGGGCTTGGTAACCCTGGGCGCTTCCCAAATCCGCTCCACGGACATCTCGTGGGTAAATTCGCACTCGCAGGGTTCCACCAGGCCACTGATGGGCGCCGCGGAAGAAGGATCAGGACTACAGGCCAACGGGATATGACCTTCACCGGCGAACAAACCGGAGGTGGCATCGAGGCCGATCCAGCCGGCGCCGGGCAAATAGACTTCGCACCAGGCGTGCAGGTCGGTGAAATCCACCTCGGTGCCGGACGGGCCATCGAGGGCTTTGACGTCGGCGGTCAGCTGGATCAGATAGCCCGACACAAATCGTGCCGCCAACCCAAGGTTGCGCAGCAGTTGCACCAGCAACCACGCCGAATCCCGGCAGGAACCGGAGGCGTTTTCCAGGGTGAATTCCGGTGTTTGTACCCCCGGCTCCATGCGGATCAGGTAGCCGATATCGGCGGCCAGGCGCTGATTCAGGCCCACCAGGAAATCCACCGCCGGCAACGGCGTGCGGTCGATACCCGCCAGATACGCGGCGAATCTCGGGGTCAGCGGCAATGTTTCGAGGTACGGCGCCAGCTCGCGCTGCTCATCGGCGGCGTAACTGAAAGGGATTTTTTCGGCGTAGGGTTCCAGGAAGAAATCGAACGGATTGAATACCGCCATCTCCGCGACCAGGTCGACTTCGATGCGCAGCTCGTCAGTTTTTTCCGGGAACACCAGACGGGCCAGGTAATTGCCCTGGGGATCTTGCTGCCAATTGATGAAGTGCTGTTCCGGCAGCACCTTCAGCGCGTAGGAAAGAATCCGCGTGCGGCTATGGGCCGCCGGACGCAGACGAACAATCTGTGGGCCGAGTTCGACCGCGCGGTCGTAGCGGTAATGCGTAACGTGGTGCAACGCGACATGAATCGACACGGCGGCCTCCTGCGAGCCAGGGCATGGAAACAAAGCGCGCAAGACTTATGCCAGAGCAGTGGTCATTGCGCTTTATCGTGGGACCCGGTGCAGTACAGCACCAAAACGGCGCGATGGCTGCCGTCGTGGTGCGAGGGTTGCACATATTTGTGGCGGGAGTGTGAGGGTGGGTGGTGAATCTACCCAGTCAACGGGCTTTGTGCCTGGCGATCACGGCTTCACGCAGGTGGCGAACTTCGACCAGTTTCTGGCGCATTTCGCGGTGGCGCTTGCTGTTAAGCACCAGCAGCGCCAGCAACGGCAACAGCACGCTCATGCCATAAATAAATGGATGCGGTCGGTACTCGATCGTGGGCAGCACACACACAAGACAAAGCCCCAGCAACGCCACCAGCGGCCACACCCATTGCGGGCGTCCGCGGGCGATCATGAAGTTGCAGTGCACGATGACCAACGTCAGAGCGATTCCGCCGAGAAAGGAGTACTTGGCGTTATCCGCCAGGGGAAGGTCCCGGAAATAGCTGTCAAAAAACAAAGGCACCGCGAAGACCAGGGAAAATACCGCCGCCAATATCGCCCCCATGAAAACCGGAAAGTACCGGGATAGAAAGGCACGAATGCTCGGTGCTTGGTTCATTGCTCAATCTCCTCGTATAGACCTACGGCAATGGTTCGGACATTCCCGGAGAGCGCACTGCCCGTGAAGCCAATCGAGGCGCCCAACGCATCCTGTATTTGCGTGACCGTTGCGTGCTTGACCTGTGTGGGCGTGAAGCGCTTGGGCAGCTCACCTGACAACTGACGCAACTTGAGCATCTTCGAGCTCAAGCGAGGGTCGTTAATGCTCAGCAACTCCTTGGTCAGTTTGGCGCGCTCTTGTCGATTCAAGCCTTTCAGTACCTCCCGAACACTTTTGCCGGTGGTCGCCCTATTCAGCCGGACCAGCTTGAGGGTGGTGAGTGACGATGCACCGACTCCGACCAACGATGCGGCGTCCAACGCGATCATCGTGTATTGATACCATTCCTCGCCGTCGAGCTCGTCGTTGCGCGACGGATTTCTTATTTCGTTGACGGTCCGGTAGCCACCGGCAAAACACTGAACGGTACTGGCTGCCGCAGCGGTGTAGCCGAGGGCTGCGACCACCGTACTGGCACCCGCCGAAAACGGTATCGCGACAGAGCCGCTGAGCACCACTACCCAGCCGATGACTGCACCGGCACACGACAGCGTGGTGTTGATCGCTTCACCCACCAGCCGCGATTCACGGGGATTGTCTTGCACCTGCTGGGCGAACTGCGCCGGCGCTATGTACCGCTGCGCTTCCCGCAGGATCACGCGTTTGGGCGCAATGCTGCAGATGGGTTGGAATTCGCGCAGGGTGACGACGTTGAAGTCAGCATCGATATACACCACACCCGCCCCCACGATGCCGGGGTCGGCGTCGATGGCAGCAAACAGGCGTGGCAGGTTGATCTGGCTTTCGATGCGCTGGCGGGCCATGAACTGGGAGCGGTTGGAGTCCATGCCGATGCCAAGCAGGGGGCTGCTCATGGGGGTGTTCTTCCTTGAAATGGGTGGTGTCTGAACTGGCGCTTTCGCGAGCAAGCCCGCTCCCACATTCGACCGCATTCTCATGCTGAAACCCGGTCACATGTGGGAGCTGGCTTGCCTGCGATGGCGCTCGAATGGGCGCCACCTTAACAAACAGGCTACCCACCCGCTAGAAAGCAAAACGCCAGCACGAGGCTGGCGTTTTGCGTTTCAGGCTGCGATCAACGCGGCACGACCGGCTTGCGGGCTGGCTTCTTGCCTTTGCCCTTGGCGGCGTCGGTGCGCTCCTTGGCGGCCTGCTTGTTGCGCGCCATGGCCGCGGCCTTGGCTTGCTCGCGCTTGTCCCAAGGGTTGCTGCCATCACTGCCACGCGGCGGCAGGCCGGTGTGCTGGGTGAGGATCCTGGTGGTGGTTTCCTTCGCAACCTTGTGGCTGCCAGCCGGCGTCGAGTTTTTGCGACGGGCGCTCTGGTAGCTGTCGGTGGACGGTTGGTGCAACGGGATCAGTTGCTCCTTGCCCGGCCCGATCAGGTCTGCACGGCCCATGCGGGTCAAGGCTTCACGCAGCATCGGCCAGCCTTTCGGGTCGTGGTAGCGCAGGAAGGCCTTGTGCAGACGGCGCTGTTCTTCGCTCTTGACGATGGTCACCGCGTCGCTCTTGTAGGTAACCTTGCGCAGCGGGTTCTTGCCCGAGTGGTACATCGCCGTGGCGGTGGCCATTGGCGACGGGTAGAACGCCTGCACCTGGTCGGCGCGGAAGCCATTGCCCTTGAGCCACAGGGCCAGGTTCATCATGTCTTCATCGGTGGTGCCCGGGTGGGCGGCGATGAAGTAAGGAATCAGGTACTGCTCCTTGCCCGCTTCCTTGGTGTACTTCTCGAACATGCGCTTGAACTTGTCATAGCTGCCGATGCCCGGTTTCATCATCTGGTTGAGCGGACCTTCCTCGGTGTGTTCCGGGGCGATCTTCAGGTAGCCACCAACGTGGTGGGTCACCAGCTCTTTCACGTATTCCGGCGACTCGACCGCGAGGTCGTAGCGCAGGCCGGAAGCGATCAGGATCTTCTTCACACCCGGCAACGCACGGGCGCTGCGGTACAGCTGGATCAACGACGAGTGGTCGGTGTTCAGGTTCGGGCAGATGCCCGGGAACACGCAGGATGGCTTGCGGCACGCGGATTCGATTTCCGGGCTCTTGCAGGCAATGCGGTACATGTTCGCGGTCGGGCCGCCGAGGTCGGAAATGACGCCGGTGAAGCCTGGCACCTTGTCGCGGATCTCTTCGATTTCGCGAATGATCGACTCTTCGGAACGGTTCTGGATGATTCGGCCTTCGTGCTCGGTGATCGAGCAGAAGGTGCAGCCGCCGAAGCAGCCACGCATGATGTTCACCGAGAAGCGGATCATGTCGTAGGCCGGGATCTTTTCCTTGCCGTACGCCGGGTGTGGAACACGGGCGTAAGGCATGCCGAACACGTAGTCCATTTCTTCGGTAGTCATGGGAATGGGCGGCGGGTTGAACCACACATCCACTTCGCCGTGCTTCTGTACCAGCGCGCGGGCGTTGCCCGGGTTGGTTTCCAGGTGGAGCACGCGGTTGGCGTGGGCATACAGCACCGAGTCGCCACGGACTTTTTCCACGGACGGCAGACGGATCACGGTCTTGTCACGGGTCATGCGTGGGCTGGCCAGGATCTGTACCACCTTGGCCTCTTCCGGGTCTTCCACCGGGCCCTTTTCCTGCTCGATGGCGCAGGCCTGGGTGTCCTGGGTATTCACGTACGGGTTGATGATCTTGTCGATCTTGCCCGGACGGTCGATACGGGTGGAGTCCACCTCGTACCAGCCTTCAGGCGTGTCACGGCGAATGAACGCAGTGCCGCGCACGTCGGTGATGTCTTCGATCTTGTGGCCCCACGACAGGCGCTGGGCGACTTCGACGATGGCCCGCTCGGCGTTGCCGTACAGCAGGATATCGGCACAGGCGTCGATCAGGATCGAGTTGCGTACACGGTCCTGCCAGTAGTCGTAGTGGGCGATGCGGCGCAGGGAGGCTTCGATGCCGCCGAGCACGATCGGCACGTGCTTGTAGGCTTCCTTGCAGCGCTGGCTGTAGACCAGGCTCGCGCGGTCCGGACGTTTGCCGGCCATGCCGCCTGGGGTGTAGGCGTCATCGGAGCGGATTTTCTTGTCGGCGGTGTAGCGGTTGATCATCGAGTCCATGTTGCCGGCCGCGACGCCGAAGAACAGGTTCGGCTCGCCGAGCTTCATGAAGTCGTCTTTGGACTGCCAGTTGGGCTGGGCAATGATCCCGACGCGAAAGCCCTGGGACTCCAGCAGCCGGCCGATGATTGCCATGCCGAACGACGGATGGTCCACGTACGCGTCACCGGTGACGATGATGATGTCGCATGAATCCCAGCCAAGCTGATCCATCTCCTCCCTGCTCATCGGCAGGAATGGCGCAGGACCGAAACATTCGGCCCAGTACTTGGGATAGTCAAATAACGGCTTGGCTGTTTGCATGACGGTGACCGGTGTTGAGATGAAAAATCGCGGGCGCGGAATATAGCACAAAATTTGACCAATTCCGACCTTTGCAGTCGGAATTGGCGGGCAGCGCTTTTACTCGTCTTCGAAGTTATAGCTGCCCGGCGCCAGGTTCTCGAAGCGGGTGTATTTACCGATGAAGGCCAGGCGCGTGGTGCCGATTGGCCCGTTACGCTGTTTACCGATAATGATTTCAGCGATGCCTTTATGCTCGGTTTCCGGGTGATACACCTCGTCCCGGTATACGAACATGATCACGTCAGCATCCTGCTCGATCGCTCCGGATTCCCGCAAGTCGGAGTTGATCGGGCGTTTGTTCGGACGCTGCTCAAGAGATCGGTTGAGCTGCGACAGGGCAACCACCGGGCAGTTGAATTCCTTGGCCAGGGCTTTCAACGAGCGGGAAATCTCGGAAATCTCGTTGGTCCGGCTGTCACCGCTGGAGCCCGGGATCTGCATCAACTGCAGGTAGTCGATCATGATCAGGGCGATGTCGCCGTGCTCACGCACCAGGCGTCGGGTACGCGCGCGCATTTCCGACGGGCTGATGCCCGCGGTGTCATCGATAAACAGCTTGCGATCGTTGAGCAGGTTGACCGCCGAGGTCAGGCGCGGCCAATCGTCGTCTTCCAGGCGACCGGCACGCACCTTGGTCTGGTCGATGCGGCCCAGGGACGACAACATACGCATGATCAGCGATTCGCCTGGCATCTCCAGGGAATAAACCAATACGGCCTTGTCGCTGCGCAACACGGCGTTTTCCACCAGGTTCATGGCGAAGGTGGTTTTACCCATGGACGGACGGCCGGCGACGATGATCAAGTCGGCTGGCTGCAGGCCGCTGGTCATGCCGTCGAGGTCGGTGTAGCCGGTGGACAGGCCGGTGATGGCGTTGTCGGTGTTGAACAAGGTGTCGATACGGTCGATGGCCTTGGTCAGCAAGTCGTTGACGCTGACCGGGCCGCCGGTTTTCGGCCGGGCCTCGGCGATCTGGAAGATCTGCCGTTCGGCTTCGTCGAGAATCTCTTCGGCAGTGCGGCCTTCCGGGTTGAACGCGCTGTCGGCGATCTCGGTGGCGATGCCGATCAACTGGCGCAACGTGGCCCGCGCACGGACGATCTGCGCATACGCCTTGATGTTGGCGACCGATGGCGTGTTTTTCGCCAGCTCGCCCAGGTAACCCAGGCCGCCCACTTGGGACGTCTGGCCTTCCTTGTCCAATTGCTCGGCCAGGGTCACCACGTCGATCGGTGAGTTCTGGTCGGCCAGCTTGGCAATGGCGCGGAAGATCAGGCGGTGGTCATGACGGTAGAAATCGCCGTCCGAGACTTGATCCAGCACGCGTTCCCAGGCGTTGTTGTCCAGCATCAAGCCACCGAGCACGGCCTGTTCGGCCTCGATGGAATGCGGCGGCACCTTCAGGGCAGCGGTTTGCAGGTCATATTGCTCAGGAGCGGAGATATCGTTCATGGCCACTTGGAATAGTTGGAGAATCAGGAGCTACAGAAAAACAAAAGGCACGACCTGTGAACAGGATCGTGCCCGATGTTAACTGCCTGGCACGCGAGGTGCCAGTCAGTTAGGTGTTGCTTAAGCTGCTACCACAACAACGCGTACGGTTGCCTCGACTTCAGCGTGCAGGTGCACGGCTACATCGAATTCGCCAACGTTGCGGATGGTGCCGTTCGGCAGACGAACTTCGCTCTTCTGCACTTCAACGCCGGAGGCGGTCAGTGCATCAGCGATGTCGTGGGTGCCGATCGAACCGAACAGCTTGCCTTCGTCACCGGCGGTGGCAGTGATAGTCACTTCCAGCTCAGCCAGTTGGGCAGCGCGAGTTTCGGCCGAAGCTTTTTTGTCTGCTGCTGCTTTTTCCAGCTCAGCACGACGCTCTTCAAACGCAGCCAGGTTGGCAGCGGTTGCAGCGGTGGCTTTGCCGTATGGCAGCAGGTAGTTACGACCGTAGCCGGCCTTAACGTTCACTTTGTCGCCCAGGTTGCCCAGGTTGGCGACTTTTTCCAGAAGGATCAGTTGCATGTGAAAATCCTCTAACTTTTAACCTTCACCGTTCGCGTTATCGGCGTCTTTCGGCGCCAGACGACCGCGAAAATCAATCAGGCCGTCGACAATGGCCAAGACCACGAGTAACGGATAGATCAGCTGCATGAACAGCAACAGCGTCACGTACAACCCCACCAGCCAGAATCTGCCCAGTCGCTTTTGCGCCACCAGCCCATGAATCAGGGACAGGCCGGCGAATACCAGCGGTACGCTGCACAACGGCACCAACAGCGCCAGGCCAAAAGTCGGCCCGACCACCATGAACGCCAGCAGCAACATCGCCGGTCCAGCGGGGATTCTGATACTGCGAAACTCGCGACCAAAACCACCCGGGTTATACAACAACGCCTGCCAGTAACGCCCAAGAATCAGGCTCAGCAAGCTGACAATCTGCAACAGTGCCGCTATCAGGCCGGTAAGCATCGGTGCAACCACTGACGCAAAGCGCGCTCGCTCCTCTACCGATAACTGCTGGTAGAGATCCCCGAGGGCCAGCGGCAGGATCTTTATGATCTCCTGCGCCAGCGCCTCGATTTGCGGGCGGAAAGCCGCGCCAAGCGCCAGTGAATACACCAACCCCAATGCCACGCTGACCAGCAGCGTACGGACCCAGGACTCACTTGCGCGCAAAACCAACGCAAGGGTCGATGAACCGAGCAGTACCAGAAGTACCCGTGGATCATCGAATTTCAACCACCAGACCAAGGCCGGCAGTATTCCCAGGGCAAGAACGCCAAGGGCGTCCTTCAAACCGCGCCGCAGAAGCACAAGGCAACCCGCGGCAGCACCCAACCAATACAACAACGGCAATGCTGCACATCCAGCCACTACCAGAGTGGCCTGCACACGACCGCGCATGATGAACTCAGCTAAGGCGCGCATGCATTCAATCCCTTACTACTTGTCGACTGCCCGGTCTCAGCGGCCGTGGCTGTCGGTGTAGGCCAGCAGGGCCAGGAAGCGGGCGCGCTTGATAGCGGTGGCCAGCTGACGCTGATAACGAGCTTTGGTACCGGTGATGCGGCTTGGAACAATTTTGCCGGTCTCGGATACGTAGGCTTTCAGAGTGTTGAGATCTTTGTAATCGATCTCCTTCACGTCTTCAGCGGTGAAGCGGCAGAATTTACGACGACGGAAGAAACGTGCCATTTGATAGGCTCCTTAAAAGGTCCGTGGATTACTCGTCAGCGTTATCGCTGTTGTCGCTGTCATCACTATCAGCGCTTTCAGCGCCTTCGTGCTCAGGACGGTCGCGACGCTCACGGCGCTCACTGCGGTTTTCTTCAGCCTTGAGCATCTCGGATTGGCCGGTAACGGCTTCTTCGCGACGGATGACCAGGTTACGGATCACTGCATCGTTGTAGCGGAAGTTGTCTTCCAGCTCGGCCAGGGCCTTGCCAGTGCACTCAACGTTCAGCATCACGTAGTGAGCCTTGTGAACATTGTTGATTGCGTAGGCCAGTTGACGACGGCCCCAATCTTCCAGACGGTGGATTTTGCCGCCGTCTTCTTCGATCAGCTTGGTGTAACGCTCTACCATGCCGCCGACTTGCTCGCTTTGATCCGGGTGGACCAAAAAGATGATTTCGTAATGACGCATGAATGCTCCTTACGGGTTGTAGCCTGCCGCTCAAAAACGGTCAGACAAGGAGTGAATGACACTTATGGATCTTGCCGAAGGGAGGCACATGCGTGCCTGCCATGAAGGCAAGGGGCGCAATTGTAGAGAAGGGGGAGAAAGGGTGCAAGGTGATTGGTGATTATTTGAACAGCCCCCATACACCACAAAAACAAATGTGGGAGGGGGCTTGCTCCCGAAAGCGATGTGCCAGTCACCAAATGCACTGACTGATACACCGTATTCGGGAGCAAGCCCCCTCCCACATTTTGACCTGCGCCAGACTTGGTTATTTCTTGGCTTTAGCCTTGGCGCCACGCTGGCGCTGGGCTTCGAACAGGCAGACGCCCGTTGCGACTGAAACGTTGAGGCTGCTGACGCTACCGGCCATCGGCAGGTGCACCAGGTAATCGCAATGCTCGCGGGTCAGGCGGCGCATGCCCTTGCCTTCGGCCCCCATGATCAGGATGGTCGGGCCGGTGAGGTCCTGGTCATAAATGCTGACCTCAGCCTCCCCCGCCGCACCCACGACCCACAGGCCGCGCTGCTGGAGTTTCTCGAGGGTGCGCGCCAGGTTGGTCACGGCCACCAACGGAATCACTTCCGCCGCACCGCAGGCGACTTTACGCACTACAGGCGTCAAGGTTGCCGACTTGTCTTTAGGCACGATCACCGCCAACGCACCGGCAGCATCCGCCGAACGCAGGCAGGCGCCGAGGTTGTGCGGATCGGTCACGCCGTCGAGCACCAGCAACAGCGGTGCGCCTTCGGTGCGGTCGAGCAGCTCGTCGAGCATCGCTTCGCCCCAGACCTGGCTTGGACTGACGTCGGCTACCACGCCCTGGTGAACGCCTTCGACCCAGACGTCCATCTCGCGCCGCTCAGCCTGGCCGATGGCAACTTTGTTCTGATTGGCAAGTTCGACCAGCGCTTGAACACGCGGCTCACTGCGGCCTTCTGCCAACCACACCTGCTTGACGCGTTTCGGGTGGTGACGCAGCAATGCTTCTACGGCGTGTACGCCGTAGATTTTTTCCAGACTCATGACTTGGCCTTAGGTTTGCGCGACCCGCCGCTTTTCGCGGGGGCCGATCCCGCTTTTGGCGGGCCTTTACGGTGTTTACTCGGCTTGCTCGACGGCTTTTCCGCCTCGCGGGACTTTCCCCCAGACGCCGCTTTACCACCGCTTTTGGCTTCGTTGAGCAACTGCTGCTTCAACTCGCGGCTCTTGCGCAGCTCGGCGTTTTTCGCCGCGGCATCGCTAGGGCGGTAGGCTTCGGGGGCCTTGTCCTTGGCAGACGAACGACGCGCAGGCTTGGCTGGCGCAGGCTCGGCGACCGCTGCTTTCGCAGGAGCACCTTTGCCTTTGCTGGCCGGGGCTGCAGTTTCGCTGCCACGTTTTTTACGGCCAGTCGGTTCAGCCGGCTTGTCAGGCATACCGAAATCGATCTTGCGCTCGTCGAGGTCGACGCGCATGACCTGCACTTCAACGGTATCGCCCAGACGGAAGCTGCGACCGGTGCGCTCACCCGCCAGGCGGTGATGCACAGGGTCGAAGTGGTAGTAGTCACCCGGCAAGGCGGTGACGTGCACCAGGCCCTCGACGTAGATGTCGGTCAGCTCGACGAACAAACCAAAACCGGTCACGGCAGTGATCACACCCGGGAACGACTCGCCCACGCGGTCTTTCATGAACTCGCACTTGAGCCAGTTCACTACGTCGCGGGTGGCTTCGTCGGCACGGCGCTCGCTCATGGAGCACTGCTCGCCCAACTGTTCCAGGGCCGCTTCGTCGTACGGATAGATCCGTGCCTTCGGAATGGTCATGGCACCAGCACGCTTGACGTGCGGGGTGTTCTGCTTGGAATGGATCACGCTGCGGATCGCCCGGTGCGTGAGCAAGTCCGGGTAACGACGAATCGGCGAGGTGAAGTGGGTGTACGCTTCGTAATTCAGGCCGAAGTGGCCCTGGTTATCGGCGCTGTACACCGCCTGGCTCAGGGAGCGCAGCATGACGGTCTGGATCACGTGGTAATCCGGACGGTCCTTGATGCTCGCGAGCAGAGCCTGGTAGTCCTTTGGCGTCGGGCCGTCCTTGCCTTTGTGCAGGGACAGGCCGAGCTCACCGAGGAACGCACGCAGCTTCTCCAGACGCTCCGGCGGCGGGCCGTCGTGCACCCGGTACAACGCAGGAATCTCGTGCTTTTTGAGGAATTCTGCGGTGGCCACGTTGGCCGCCAGCATGCACTCCTCGATCAGCTTGTGAGCATCGTTGCGCGTGGTCGGGGTGATCGCGGCGATCTTGCGCTCGGAACCGAAGACAATCCGGGTTTCCTGAGTTTCAAAGTCGATCGCGCCACGCACGTGACGAGCGCCCAACAGCACCTTGTACAGCGCGTAGAGCTGCTTGAGGTGCGGCACGACATGCCCGTACTCACCGCGCAGGGCCTTGGCTTCGCTGGTTTTCGGCTGTTCCAGGATGGTGCTGACCTTGTTGTAGGTCAGGCGGGCCTGGGAGTGAATCACCGCTTCGTAGAACTGGTAGTCGGTCATTTCGCCGGTTTTCGAGATGGTCATCTCGCACACCATGGCCAAACGGTCGACTTTCGGGTTCAGGGAGCACAGGCCGTTGGACAACTGCTCAGGCAGCATCGGGATGACGCGCTCGGGGAAGTACACCGAGTTGCCGCGCACCTGGGCTTCATTGTCCAGGGCCGAACCGATCTTCACGTAGCTGGACACGTCGGCAATCGCGACGAACAACTTCCAGCCGCCGGAGAACAGGCGCAGTTTGCCAGGCTTGGCTTCGCAGTAGACCGCATCGTCGAAGTCGCGGGCATCTTCGCCGTCAATGGTGACGAACGGCAGATGACGCAGGTCGATGCGCTTCTCTTTGTCTTTTTCTTCGACTTCCGGCTTGAGCTTGGCGGCTTCTTTGAGCACAGCCTCAGGCCAGACGTGAGGGATATCGTAGGTGCGCAGCGCAACATCGATCTCCATGCCCGGCGCCATGTAGTTGCCGACCACTTCAACGATATCGCCCTGTGGCTGGAAGCGCGCAGTTGGCCAGTGGGTGATTTTCACCTCGACGAACTGGCCCACTTTGGCGGCGCCATTGCGCCCCGGGGTGATCAGCACTTCCTGCTGGACCTTGGGGTTATCCGGCACCACGAAACCGATGCCGCCTTCTTCGAAGTAACGGCCGACGATGGACTCGTGGGCACGGGACACCACTTCGACGATCACGCCTTCACGGCGACCGCGACGGTCGAGGCCGGAAACGCGGGCCAGGGCACGGTCGCCATCGAACACCAGGCGCATTTGCGCCGGGCTCATGAACAGGTCGTCGCTGCCATCGTCCGGGATCAGGAAGCCGAAACCGTCACGGTGGCCGGCGATGCGGCCGAGGATCAGGTCGAGCTTGTCCACCGGCGCGTAGGTGCCGCGGCGGGTGTAGATCAACTGGGCATCGCGCTCCATGGCGCGCAGGCGACGACGCAGGGCCTCGAGTTGGTCTTCGGTGGTCAGACCGAACTCTTCAACCAGCTGCTCGCGGCTAGCAGGCGAACCCCGATCGGCGAGGTGCGCCAGGATCAGTTCGCGGCTAGGAATAGGGTTTTCATATTTTTCCGCTTCACGAGCGGCCTCGGGATCGAGGGACTGCCAATCGGCCATTAGAGAGTTTTCACCTTGTCTATATGCGGGTTAGTTTGGCATACGCGTATTGAAACGGGAAATTTCAGGTGTCAACAAGCCCGTAAAAGCACTTTGTAGCCCTTGGAATGCACCTTGCGCGACCGTCGGCGAAATATTCCAGACTTTTTTCATGGCAGGGCTTTACAGCTCAAAATAGCCTCCGTATAGTGCGCGCCATCGACGACGGCAACGTTGTTGATGCTGCCCAGGTGGTGAAATTGGTAGACACGCCAGCTTCAGGTGCTGGTGATCGCAAGGTCGTGGAAGTTCGAGTCTTCTCCTGGGCACCAATTTCAAACTCAAGGTTATGCCTTGAGTCTCCAAAAACCCGCGAAAGCGGGTTTTTGCGTTTCAGGCCTTTGATTTTTAAAGAGAATCTTGATTTATATTTTTGAATCAGGGGTTTACAGATCAAAAAGCCCTCCGTATAGTTCGCTCCATCAACAGCGCAAGCGTTGATAATGCCCAGGTGGTGAAATTGGTAGACACGCCAGCTTCAGGTGCTGGTGATCGCAAGGTCGTGGAAGTTCGAGTCTTCTCCTGGGCACCAAATTCAGATCAAACCCGCGAAAGCGGGTTTTTTCGTTTCCGGGGTTTGAAAACCTGACCGGTGATTTCCCCCCTCGTCCGCACTTGAGAAGTTTTATCGTTTATCCTTGTAAGGATTTGTTGCACTCAAGTGAGGAAAACCCCGGATGATGATCCGCGATACCCGTCTCAAGACATCCCTTCTGCGTGGCCTGACCATCACTCTGCTCGGCCTGACCCTGCTCTCGCCCGCCGCCTATTCTGCCGATAAGGTTGCACTGACCTTGTACAACGGCCAACACAAGGAGGTCGGCGATGAACTTGCCAAGGCCTTCGAAGCCAAGACCGGCATCCACGTCAATGTGCGCAAGGGCAGCAGCAACCAGCTGGCCAGCCAGGTCGTCGAAGAAGGTGACCGCTCCCCTGCCGACGTGATCTACACCGAAGAATCGCCGCCGCTGAATAAACTCGGCGAGCAAGGCCTGCTGGCAACCATCGACGCCAGCACCCTCGACGTCCTGCCGAAGGAATACGTGGCCGCCAACGGCGCCTGGATGGGCGTGACCGCACGCACCCGCGTCGTGGCCTTCAACCCGAAGCTGATCGCCGAAAAAGACCTGCCCAAGTCGGTACTGGATTTCGCCGGGCCCGAGTGGCAAGGCAAGGTCGGTTTCGTGCCCACCAGCGGCGCGTTCCAGGAACAAGCCGTAGCGATCATCAAGCTGCACGGTCGCGAAGCGGCTGAAGAGTGGCTGACCGGCCTGCGCGCTTTCGGCAAGGTCTATAGCAACAACATGGTTGCGCTCAAGGCCGTGGAAAATGGCGAAGTCGCCACCGTGCTGGTGAACAACTACTACTGGTTCGCCCTGAAGAAAGAAAAAACCAACCTGGATTCGCAGTTGCACTACTTCACCAACGGCGATGCCGGTGGCCTGATCACCGTGTCTGCCGCGGCTGCACTGAAATCCAGCAAGCATCCAAAGGAAGCCCAGCAACTGCTGGCCTTCATGGCCAGCGAAGAAGGCCAGCGGGTGATCACTAACACTTCCGCCGAATACCCGCTGCGCAAGGGCATGGAATCCAACCGCGGCCTCAAGCCTTTCAGCGAGCTGCAACCGCCGAAAGTCACCCCTGCCGACCTGGGCAACGCCGAAGAAGCCCTGGAACTGGAACGTGACGTTGGCTTGAACTGATGAACCCATCGCTCCCCGCCCCCGCCTTGCGCGGGGGTTTTACGCCGAGACGCAAACGCCCTTCGATCTGGTTGCTGCTACCAGTCCTGCTGCTGGTAGGCCTGAGCCTGTTGCCGCTGGCGTATGTCGGCCTCAAGGCCTGGCAAGCAGGATGGGCCGAGGCGGTGCATTTGCTGTGGCGGCCCTATGTATTCGGGTTGCTGCGCAACACCCTGGCGCTGATGGTCGGCGTCACCGTGGCCTGCGGCGTGATCGGCTTGTCCCTGGCCTGGCTGCTGGAACGCAGCAACCTGCCGGGGCGGCGGATCTGGGGGGTGATCCTGTGCCTGCCGTTCGCGGTGCCGGCGTTTGTCAGCAGCTTTACCTGGGTTTCGTTAAGCGCCAACTTTGAAGGGTTGGGCGGAGCGATCCTGGTGATGACCCTGTCCAAATACCCGCTGGTGTTTCTGCCGGTGGCGGCAACCCTGCGCAATCTTGATCCATCCCTGGAAGAATCGGCCCGCACCCTCGGACTGAATCGCTGGGGCGTATTCTTTCGCATCACCTTGCCGCTGCTGTGGCCGTCGCTGCTGGCCGGGGCACTGTTGATTGCCCTGCATATGCTGGTGGAGTTCGGCGCGCTGTCGATCATCGGCTTGCAGACGTTTACCACCGCGATCTACCAGCAATTCGAGCTGGAGTTCAGCAACGCCAATGCGGCGATGCTTTCGGCGGTGCTGCTGGTGATGTGCCTGACGCTGCTCTGGCTGGAGCTGCGGGTGCGCGGCAAGGGCCGACACGTGCGTACCGGCCAGGGCGCGGCGCGGCATGCCGAACAGGTTCGACTCGGCAAATGGGCGGCGCTGGGGCAGCTGTATTGCCTGCTCCTGGCGATCATCGGCAGCGGCATTCCACTGGGCATGCTCGGTTATTGGCTGGCAGTGGGCAGTTCGGCGGCATTTCCGGTAGCCGAGATCAGCGAGGCGCTGCTTTCTTCGTTGGCGCTGTCCCTGGGTGGCGCCGCGCTTTGCCTGTTGTTTGCCGTGCCGGTGGGCTTGCTGGTGGTGCGCTACAAGGGCCAGCTCGCACTATGGGCCGAGCGCCTGCCGTACCTGCTGCACGCCCTGCCCGGCCTGGTGATTGCGCTGACACTGGTGTATTTCGCCCTGCATTACGTGCCGGCGCTGTATCAAACGTCGGCGCTGTTGCTGATCGCTTATGCGCTGCTGTTTTTGCCCCTGGCCCAGGCGCCGATCCGCACGGCGCTGAACAAGGCAGCACCCCAGCTGGAAGAGGCGGCGAGAACGCTGGGCGCGTCGTCGTTCAGTGCGTTTTGCCGGGTGACGCTGCCGATTATTTTCCCGGCATTGGGGGCGGCGTTTGCGCTGGTATTCCTGGATGCGATGAAGGAATTGACGGCGACGTTGCTGCTTAGTCCGACCGGGCTGAATACCTTGGCGACTGCCGTGTGGGCGCACACCTCGAATGTGGAATTCGCGGCAGCGGCGCCGTATGCGGCGTTGTTGATTCTAGTGTCGGGGCTGCCGGTGTATCTGCTGACGACCCGGATGTATCTGAGCCGCTGAATCAGCCATCGCAGGCAAGCCAGCTCCCACATTTGAGCGCATTCCAGAGTTGGAACTCGGTCGAATGTGGGAGCTGGCTTGCCTGCGATGAGGCCGAAACAGGCGACATCAAGCCCTGAACTGCCCCAGGCTCGCCTTCAACTGCGCTGCCAACCCATCCAGCACCTTGCCACTGGCGGTCGTCTCCACCACTGCCTGAGCCGCGCGCTCGGCCTGGGCATGAATGATCTCCACCCGCCCACGCACCGCATGCGCGCCTTGCGCCTGATGCTCAGCCGCCCGCGTCGCCAGGCCAATCGCTGCATGCACCTGCTCCACCGAGGCCTGTACCGACTGCTGCAGGCGCACGCTGTCGCGTAATACCAGCAAACCCTCGCTGGCCTGGCGCCCGGCCTTGCCGATGGTTTCCACGGCCTCACGGGCGCCTTGCTGCAAGGCCACGATGTGGGCCTGGATGTCGCCGGTAGAACTCTGGGTTTTACTGGCCAGGGCGCGAACCTCGTCCGCCACCACCGCAAAGCCGCGCCCGGTCTCACCGGCTCGCGCCGCCTCAATAGCCGCGTTGAGCGCCAGCAGGTTGGTTTGCTCGGCAATCCCGTGGATCACCGTCAACACCACCTCGATCTGCTCGCTCTGCTGCGCCAGCCGCTCGATCACCTTGGAACCGGCCTGCACCTGCCCCGCCAACGCCTCGATCAAGCTGCCGACTTCGGCTGAAGTGCGGGAATTTTCATCAGTCGCCTGGCGAATATCCACCACCTGCTGCAAGGCCGCCTGCATCGCATGGCTTTCCGCCTGGGCCTCATCCGCCATTTGCGACAGCGCCCGCAGGCTTTCGGCAACCTCATCACGCTGCAAGCCGGCGGCCGCATCGGCACCCGCATTGCGCAGGGTCATCGCGCCGATTTCCACACCGGTACGCTGGGCCACATCACCGGCTTCACGCACGATCGGCTGCAACTTATCCACAAAGCGATTGACCGCCGAGGCCATGTCGCCGATTTCGTCCCGGCTATTGATCTGCACACGCTTGGTCAGGTCGCCCTCGCCTGCCGCCAGATCGTCCATCGCTGCAATCAGCAGCTTCAGGCGATTGACCACCCGACGGCCGAGCACTACAGCAATCAACAGCAATACACCAAAACCTACCACCGCCAGGCCCATGCCGATGCGCCAGCGCAAGGTGCCCGCCGCCTCTTGCACGGCGCTGGTGGTATTGGCGGTCATCTGGGTGGCGGTGGCTTGCGCCGACTGCAAACGCGCGCCCATGGCCGCCGCGCTGTCAGCCGCGGCACCCTTGAGGCTGTCGCCCACCAACTGGTCACCGCTGGCAATCAGTGCAGCAAAACGCTTGTCCAGCGCGGCCAGGTCAGCCTCGACCGAGGCAGTCGAAACCCCCATGCGGACCTTACCGATCTCTACGCCATTGGGGCTGATGGACGCTTCGACGTAGAACACCGAGGGATCATTCTTCGCCGCATCCAGCACTTTATCCAGGGCACGTTCGCCCTTGCCCTTTTCCAGCAGCGCCTGGTTGATCGGGTTTTCACGATTAAGGTAACGGGTCAGGTGCTCGCCAGCCGCGTCGTCATACACCACAAACAACACGTTGGGATTGCGCTGGGCCCTGCGGGCGAATTCCGACAGCGTCGGCACGTCGCTGTCCCACATGGCGCGCGGCGCCACCGAGGCGAGCAGTTGCGCCATGTCATTGGCAGAGTCCTGCAGGTCTTTTTCCAGGGTCGCACGCAGTTGCTTCTGCTCTTCCTGCAGGCGCGTGGAAAGCCCCGCCGTCAGACGCTGGCGCGTGCTGGAAGACAGACTGTCCAGGCTGGATGTCACTTCCTTGCCGGCTTGCGCCAACTCGCCGGACAGTTTCTGGCTGTCGACGCCCAGGCGATTGCCCAAATCAGCTTCCAATGCAGTGACGGTGCTTCGCGTCAGGGCGACGGCCACCAGTACTTGCACCAAAAGAGCGATACCTAGGGTAACGAACACCGGCCGCAACAGCCGGCTTTGTAACAATGAGAGAACGGCAGACACTGGGAATCCCTCCACCACGGGTGCCATTAATTTGATAGCACCGCGAAAGAAAGAACCATAGCAAGGGTCGTGCCGTTTACCGGGCGGAAACGACAAAGGGCTCCCGAAGGAGCCCTTTGCTTTTTACATCAACAGCTTATTAAGCGAACGGGTGACGCAGAACGATGGTCTCGTTGCGGTCCGGGCCCGTCGAAATAATGTCGATCGGCGCACCGATCAGCTCTTCGACGCGCTTGATGTAAGCGCGGGCGTTGGCTGGCAGTTCTTCCAGGGTCTTGGCGCCCACGGTCGATTCGGTCCAGCCTGGCACTTCTTCGTACACAGGCTGCAGGCCTACGTAGCTGTCCGCGTCAGTCGGGGCAACGTCCTTGCCTTCCGCATCCTTGTAGCCGATGCAGATGTTGATGGTTTCCAGGCCGTCGAGTACGTCCAGCTTGGTCAGGCAGATGCCCGAGATGCTGTTCACATCGATAGCGCGACGCAGGATAACGGCGTCGAACCAGCCACAACGGCGGGCACGGCCGGTCGTCGCGCCGAACTCGTGGCCTTGTTTGGCCAGGTGCGCGCCGACGTCGTCGAACAGTTCAGTCGGGAATGGACCCGAACCTACACGCGTGGTGTATGCCTTGGTGATGCCGAGGATGTAGTCCAGGAACATCGGGCCAACGCCCGAACCCGTCGCAACGCCGCCAGCGGTGGTGTTGGAACTGGTGACGTACGGGTAGGTGCCGTGGTCGATGTCCAGCAACGAGCCCTGGGCGCCTTCGAACATGATGTCTTTGCCGGCGCGACGCAGGTCGTGCAGCTCGGCAGTCACGTCCAGCATCAGCGGCTTGAGCAGCTCGGCGTATTCCTTGCACTCGGCCAGGGTCTTTTCAAACTCGATGGCCGGCTCTTTGTAGTAACCCACCAGCATGAAGTTGTGGTAATCCACCAGTTCACGCAGCTTGTCTTCAAAGCGCGGCATGTTGAGCAGGTCGCCCACACGCAGGCCACGACGTGCAACCTTGTCTTCGTAGGCCGGGCCGATGCCGCGACCGGTCGTGCCAATCTTCAGCTCGCCACGGGCCTTTTCACGGGCCTGGTCCAGCGCAACGTGGAAGGACAGGATCAGCGGGCAGGAAGGGCTGATACGCAGGCGCTCGCGCACTGGCACGCCTTTCTCTTCCAGCTTGGTGATCTCGCGCAGCAGGGCGTCAGGTGCAACCACCACGCCGTTGCCGATCAGGCACTGCACGCCTTCGCGCAGTACACCCGACGGGATCAGGTGCAAGACGGTTTTTTCGCCATCGATGACCAGGGTGTGGCCAGCGTTGTGGCCACCTTGGTAGCGCACTACGGCGGCAGCATGTTCGGTCAGCAGATCAACGATCTTGCCTTTGCCCTCATCACCCCATTGGGTGCCCAGGACTACGACATTCTTACCCATAACACTTGTCCTCATTCGCGCAAACTTGGTGCCGGCAGCGGCCGGCAGGAAAACTCAAGAAGCCAGTGGCGATACTTGCCAAAGCCCATTCTGCTGAATCAATTGCCGGTCGCAGTCCGCTTCACGGGCGGCGGCCAATGGCTGCCCAGGCAAGGCCTGGACCACACGTTGACCCTCACTGCGCAACTGGCAAACCTGCTGCCAGAGTGCTGCGTCCGTACTGTCGGGCATCCAGATGCCACCAGACGGCAGCACGACCTCAGCACGCCCCAGGGTCACCAGGGTTTTCAAATCGGTGGAAAAACCGGTCGCCGGACGAGCGCGACCGAAGTCGGCGCCGATATCGTCGTAACGTCCGCCCTGGGCGATGGCCTGGCCAACACCCGGGACAAACACCGCAAACACCACACCGGTGTGGTAGTGGTAGCCGCGCAACTCACCCAAATCAAAATACAGCGGCAACTGCGGGAAGCGCGCAGACAACTGCTCGGCAATCGCCAGCACATCGTCCAGGGCCGCCAATACATCAGCCGGCGCATTCGCCAGGCGATCACGGGCGGCGGTCAGTACTTCACGGCCGCCACACAGATCCACCAGCGCACGCAGCATGCCGGCCAGGTCGGCAGGCACGCCCGCCGTCAGGGCAATCACTTCATCGATGGCCTTGCGCTGCAAGGCATCGAACAACTGTTGTTCCACTTCACCCGACAAGCCGGCCGCACGGGCC
The DNA here is from genome assembly GCF_013385435.1 of Pseudomonas sp. F9001. Classification (NCBI taxonomy): domain Bacteria; kingdom Pseudomonadati; phylum Pseudomonadota; class Gammaproteobacteria; order Pseudomonadales; family Pseudomonadaceae; genus Pseudomonas; species Pseudomonas sp. F9001. The sequence continues at coordinate 191,768 of NZ_JACAPX010000024.1, read as the reverse complement.
AGGCCGCGGTAGATACCGACATGCCCAAGGTCCATGTGCACATCCGGCACATCGGCCAGCTGCAACATGGCCAGCATCAGGCTGATGACTTCCACGTCGCTGCTCGGGCTGGCATCACCGTACAACTCGGCGCCCAACTGGATCGGGCTGCGGGACGACGACAACGCACGCGGTTGCGCATGCAGCACGCTGCCGGCGTAGCACAGGCGGCTTGGCCCTTCGCGACGCAGGGTGTGCGCATCAATGCGCGCTACTTGCGGCGTGATGTCGGCACGAAAGCCCATTTGCCGGCCCGATTGCGGGTCGATGACCTTGAAGGTGCGCAGATCCAGGTCCTGGCCCGCGCCGGTCAGCAGGGATTCCAGGTACTCGATATGCGGAGTCACGACAAACTCGTAACCCCAGCTCTGGAACAGATCCAACACCTGGCGGCGCGCGATTTCAATGCGCGCAGCTTCTGGTGGCAGTACTTCTTCGATGCCATCTGGCAGCAGCCAGCGGTCTACCGTTGCCATTACGCCATTCCCCTATGATCCGGGCGGCCAGCCCTCGGGCGAGCCTTGAGTGAAGCAGAAAATACCCGGCCCCTGCATAAACCACGCGCAAGAGCGACGTGACGAACGACCAACAATCGGCCTCGTCGGGCACTTTCCTCGAAAAACCTGTGGCGCCTGCGGAGCAAAACCACAATCAAACATGCAGACGCAAAAAAGCCGGGAATTTCCCGGCTGCCGCATCATACACCCGTTTTCTGAAAGGATCACCCCGCCCGGCATTTTAGCCGCCCGACGGAGCGATTCTCAGACTACATGCGGGTTACTTGGACTTTTCCAGGTAGCGGAAGAAATCGCTACTTGGGTCCAGCACCATGACGTCGGTTTTGTTCGCAAAGCTTTCACGGTAGGCGCGCAGGCTACGGTAGAACGCGTAGAACTCCTGGTCCTGGCCATAGGCCTTGGCGTAGATCGAAGCGGCTTGAGCATCACCATCACCACGGGCCTCTTCAGACTCGCGATAGGCTTCAGCCAACAGTACGCGACGCTGACGGTCGGCATCCGCGCGGATCCCTTCTGCCAGTTCGTTACCCTTGGCGCGGTGCTCACGAGCCTCGCGCTCACGCTCGGTGCTCATACGCTCGAACACGCTGCGGTTCACTTCCTTCGGAAGGTCGATGGCCTTGACCCGAACATCGATCACCTCGATGCCCAGCTCTTTTTCCGCCATCGCATTCAACGAACGCGTGATGTCCGCCATCAGCGCGTCACGTTCACCGGATACCACCTCGTGCAGGGTGCGCTTACCAAACTGGTCACGCAGGCCCGATTCCAGACGGCGCGACAAACGCTCGTCGGCAATCTGCTTGAGGCCGGAGGTCGCGGTGTAGAAGCGCTCGGCATCCTTGACGCGCCACTTGGCGTAGGCGTCAACCATCACAGCTTTCTTTTCCAGGGTCAGGAAGCGTTGTGTCGGTGCATCCAGGGTCATCAGGCGGCCGTCGAACTTGCGCACCTGGTTGACGTAGGGGACTTTCACATGCAGGCCCGGCTGGACATCCGCCTGGACCACGCGACCGAATTGCAGCAACACCGCGCGCTCGGTCTGAGACACGATATAGAAGCAGTTCCAGGCAGCGATGACCACGACGACGCCCACAATCAGGGCGGTCAGCGATTTATTGCTCATCAACGACTCTCCCTGGTACGTGTTTGCTGTTGCAGCAGGTCAGCGGCCGCACGGGCGCTCGCTTCGTTGGCAGCAGCATTGGAACCGGTAGCCGGTGCGCTGGTGCTGCTACGACCACCTTCGATCATCTTGTCCAGCGGCAGGTACAGCAGATTGTTCTGCCCGCCCTTGCTGCCGGTCACGAGAACCTTGCTGGTGTTGCTGAAGACTTCCTGCATGGTGTCCAGGTACAGACGCTCACGGGTGACTTCCGGTGCCTTGCGGTACTCGGCCACCAGCTTGGTGAAACGATCTGCCTCACCCTTGGCGCGGGAGACCACTTCGTCGCGGTAACCGTTGGCATCCTCAAGGATGCGCTGGGCCTGGCCACGGGCTTCCGGCACCACGCCGTTGGCGTAGGTTTCAGCCTGGTTGCGCGAACGCTGCTCGTCTTCACGGGCACGGATCACGTCATCGAAGGCTTCCTGCACTTCACGCGGTGCCGCTGCGCTCTGTACGTTGACCTGGGTCACGGTGATACCGGTGCGGTACGTGTCGAGGAACCGTTGCAGGCGCTCCTTGATTTCGCTGGCCATCAATTCACGGCCTTCAGTCAGCACCTGGTCCATTGCGGTGGAACCCACCACGTGGCGCAGGGCGCTTTCGGTCGCATGTTGCAGGCTGATCTCCGGCTGGTCGACGTTCAGCACGAAGTCCTGCAGGTTGCTGATCTTGTACTGCACGGTCAGCGGCACTTCGACGATGTTCTCGTCTTCGGTCAGCATCTGGCCCTGCTTGGTGTAGGCACGCTCACGCGTGACGTTTTCCATGTACTTCTTGTCGATCGGCGGGAAGTAGATGTTCAGGCCAGGGCCGACAGTCTCGTAGTACTTGCCGAAGCGCAGCACCACGGCTTGCTCCTGCTCGTCCACCACATAGACGGCGCTGTACAGCCAGACGGCCGCCAGCACGACGAGGCCGATGCCGAGCAGGCCGTAACCACCGCCCTTGCTCGTACGACCGCCTTCGTCACCACCACGTTTTTTTCCACCACCGAACAACCCATTCAGGCTTTCCTGCAGCTTTCGGAAGGCCTCGTCGAGATCTGGTGGCCCCTTGCGGTCGCCATTATTGCGGCGTTTACCACCCCAAGGATCCTGATTATTCGAGTTGCCACCCGGCTCATTCCAAGCCATAGCGCTCTCCATCTGATAAAGCAAAGACGCACCCACGGCGCGCCGACCAATGCTACAGAATGCCTGTCACAGCGGCACAACCGCTTTCTCAGGCTTTTATTGCAAAGTGTGTTGTTCGATGAACTCTGTCGGCACAACGCCTTCACGGCTGACCAGCCGATTCAGCTCCGAGCGCGGCAATCGAACGGCCAGCAAGCTGACACCTTCTTCGTCGTGTTCTTCTTTCTGTACCGCGCCCAGCTCGAAAAACTGTGCACGCAGTCGAGCAAAACGCTGCGGCAAGCGCAAGGTGCCGACGAACAAATCGCTGCCCAACAGCTCGGCAATGGCTTGTTCAAGCAATTCCAGGCCACTGCCATCACGCGCCGACAGCCAGACCCGCTGGGGCTTGCCGTTTTCGTCGCGCTGGATTTGTGGCTCAACGCCTTCAAGCAAATCGAGTTTGTTATAGACCTCGAGGATCGGCAAGTCCTGGGCACCAATCTCGCCCAGCACCACCATGACCTGTTCAATCTGCAACATGCGATCCGGTTCGGCCGCATCGATCACGTGCAACAGCAGGTCGGAATTGCTCGACTCTTCGAGCGTAGACCGAAATGCCTCGACCAGCTTGTGGGGCAAGTGACGAATGAAACCCACGGTATCGGCCAGGACAATCGGCCCCAGGTCGTCCAGTTCCAGACGGCGCAAGGTCGGGTCGAGGGTCGCGAACAGTTGGTCGGCCGCGTACACGTCCGATTTCGTCACGTTGTTGAAGAGTGTGGATTTGCCGGCGTTGGTATAGCCCACCAGGGAAACGGTCGGGATATCCGCACGCATACGGCCACGTCGCGATTGTTCGCGCTGGCTGCGCACCTTCTCCAGGCGGCCCTTGATCTGTCGCAGGCGCACCCGCAGCAGACGCCGGTCGGTTTCCAGCTGGGTTTCACCCGGGCCGCGCATGCCGATGCCGCCACCCTGGCGCTCAAGGTGAGTCCAGCCACGCACCAGCCGGGTGCTCATGTGGTCAAGCTGGGCCAGTTCTACCTGGAGCTTGCCTTCATGGGTACGGGCGCGTTGAGCGAAAATATCGAGAATCAGACCCGTGCGGTCGATCACGCGACACTCGAAAACTCGTTCGAGGTTACGTTCCTGACTGGGCGTGAGGATGTGATTGAAAATCACCAGATCGGCCTTTTCGGCGTGGACCAGGTCGCGCAGTTCCTCGACCTTGCCGCTGCCGATCAGGAATTTGGCGGTTGGCCGATGACGCGGCACGTTAAAAAACGCGACGGTCTCGGCGCCGGCCGAATTTGCCAACTCCTGAAACTCCTGCGGATCTTCGCGCGCCTCAGGGTCCTGTCCATCCAAGTGAACGAGGATTACTCGCTCACCACCACCGTGGCGCTCAAAGAACAAAGGAGACTCCTATCAGGCGTTACCTGGTGCAGGCTCGGCGTCACCCTGTTCTTCGGTTGCGCTAGGCAGACGAATTGGACGAACCGGCACTACGGTCGAGATAGCGTGCTTGTAAACCATTTGGCTTACGGTGTTTTTCAGCAGGATCACGAACTGGTCGAACGACTCGATCGTACCTTGCAGCTTGATACCGTTGACCAGATAGATGGAAACCCCAACTTTCTCTTTACGTAAAGTATTCAAGTAAGGGTCTTGTAGCGAATGCCCTTTTGACATGTGCCGCACTCCTTTAAGGATCAATAATAAAAATCGGAAAATAGATAGCTCATGGCCGTCACACCCCCAAGGATAGACGGCAATTGCAAGGACTCAGCTCAATATGGAGACCGTTCCCAAGTATTTCAAGGCGCGTGACAGATTGTCGCTGTCCAGGCTGTCCAGCCAGTGCAAATCGCTCCAACTGCGCAACCAGGTGAACTGACGCTTCGCCAATTGGCGCGTGGCAATGATGCCGCGCTCCTGCATTTCGGCTGACGTCAGCTTGCCATCCAGATGATCCCAGACTTGGCGGTAGCCTACAGCACGTATCGAAGGCAGCCCTGGATGCAGGTCACCTCTTGAACGCAGTGCTACGACCTCCTCCACAAACCCCTGTTCCAACATAATTGTGAATCTTTGTGCAATTCGTTCATGCAGCACCTGGCGATCCGTCGGAGCGATGGCCAGATTCGCCACAGTATAGGGCAATTGTGAGTGTCCCGAGGCGCCTGCTTCAGCACTTTGCGCAGTTTGTTTCAGCCTGTGTTCAGTCATGGTCTGGCCACTGACCCGCCAGACTTCCAACGCTCGCGTCAGGCGCTGGGGGTCATTGGGATGAATTCGCGCGGCGGAAACCGGATCCACAATGGCCAACTGATCGTGCAAGGCCTGCCAGCCAAGGCGCGCAGCCTCTTCTTCAAGTTCGGCGCGCACCTGTGGATCAGCTGGCGGCATATCAGCCAGACCTTCCTGCAAGGCCTTGTAGTAGAGCATCGTGCCGCCAACCAACAGCGGAATCTTGCCCCGCGCGGTGATATCGGCCATGGCGGCCAGCGCATCGATGCGAAAATCCGCCGCCGAATAGCTCTCGCTGGGATCAATAATGTCGATCAACCGGTGCGGATACTGGGCCAGCAGCTCTTTTGAAGGTTTGGCAGTGCCGATGTCCATGTCCCGGTAAACCAGTGCAGAGTCGACACTGATCAACTCGCACGGCAAGACCTTGGTCAGCTCGATGGCCAGGTCGGTCTTGCCGGCCGCCGTGGGGCCCATCAGGAAGATTGCGGGGGGCAAGGCACTCATCAACGGCCGCGCAAGAACAGTTTGTCGAGGTCGTCCAGGCCCATCTGGGTCCAGGTCGGGCGGCCATGGTTGCACTGGCCGCTGCGCTCGGTGTTTTCCATGTCCCGCAGCAGGCCGTTCATTTCCGGCAAGGCCAGCCGGCGGTTGGCGCGGATGGCGCCGTGACAGGCCATGGTGCCGAGCAGTTCATTGATGTGGGCCTGGATCCGGTCACTGGTGCCGTATTCCATTAGGTCCGCCAGTACGTCGGCCACCAGCCGGTTGGCCTCTGCCTGCTTGAGCAAAGCCGGAATCTGGCGGATAGCCAGGGTTTCCGGCCCCAGGCGTTGCAGCTCAAAGCCCAGCTTCTGGAACACGCTGACGTGCTCTTCGGCGCAATCCGCTTCCCGCTGGCTGACCGCCAGGGATTCCGGCACCAGCAGCGGCTGACCGCTCAGGCCTTCGCTGGCCATGGCGATCTTCAGGCGCTCGTACATGATCCGCTCGTGGGCGGCGTGCATGTCCACCAACACCAGGCCATGGGCGTTTTCCGCAAGAATATAGATACCCTTGAGCTGTGCCAGCGCGTAACCCAACGGCGGTACGTCGCCCTGGCCTTCCGGCAACGAGGCAGCGCCTGGCTCGGCGCCGGGCAGCGGCGCGAAAAACTCGCGATAGGCCGCCTGGGCCTCGGCCACCGGCACCGCCGATTGCGGACGCGGGGTGTACTGGTATTGATAACCGGCGCCGGCGCCTGAGCCTGGTGCGGTATAGCTCGGCTGGGCTTGCGGCGATTGCAGCAGGTTGGCCGCCAGGCTCATTTCGCCCTGAGGCCCGAACTCGCCGGCTTCCGGCCCTGAAGGACGGACAACAGCCGTGACAATCGGCGCCGCCAGGTGATCATCCGGCCGCACATCGCCCAAGGCGCGGTGCAGGGTGCCGTAAAGAAAGTCGTGGACCATGCGACCGTCACGGAAGCGCACTTCGTGCTTGGTCGGGTGCACGTTGACGTCGACCACCGACGGGTCGACCTCGAAAAACAGCACAAACGTCGGATGCCGCCCGTTGAACAGCACGTCGCGATACGCCTGGCGCACCGCGTGGGCCACCAGCTTGTCGCGCACCGCCCGGCCATTCACGAAGAAATACTGCATGTCCGCCTGGCTACGGGAGAAAGTCGGCAAACCCACCCAACCCCACAGTCGCAGGCCATTGCGTTCGATCTCGATCGGCAGCGCCTGCTCCAGGAACCCCGCGCCGCAGATGGCCGAGACACGCCGCGCACGGGCCGCATCATCATGGGCCTCGTGCAGGCTGAGGATGGTCTTGCCGTTGTGGCGCAGGTGGAAAGCCACATCAAACCGCGCCAGGGCCAGGCGCTTGATGACTTCCTGCAGGTGATCGAATTCGGTTTTTTCGGCCTTGAGGAATTTACGCCGGGCCGGGGTGTTGAAGAACAGGTCGCGCACTTCCACCGAGGTGCCCACCGGATGTGCCGCCGGCTGGACCCGGGGCGCCATGTCGCGGCCTTCGGTTTCAACCTGCCAGGCCTGGTCGGCGTCGCGGGTGCGGGAAGTCAGGGTCAGGCGAGCCACGGAGCTGATGGAGGCCAGGGCCTCACCACGAAACCCGAGGCTCATCACCCGCTCCAGGTCTTCCAGGTCACGAATCTTGCTGGTGGCGTGACGGGCCAGGGCCAGCGGCAGGTCATCGGAGGAAATCCCGCTGCCGTCGTCGCGCACCCGCAGCAGCTTGACGCCGCCCTGCTCAACATCGACATCAATGCGCCTGGCGCCGGAGTCGATACTGTTTTCCAGCAACTCCTTGATCACCGACGCTGGCCGCTCGACCACCTCACCCGCCGCGATCTGGTTGGCGAGACGCGGGCTTAGCAGCTCGATGCGCGAGGTATTGCTCAAGACTGTTTCGCTCATTATTGCGCCGCCAGTTCAGTGCCCGGGATGGTCAACACCTGGCCGACCTTCAATTCATCGGTCTTGAGGTTGTTGGCACTGCGCAAGGTTGCCGCTGACACCTGGAAGCGCACCGCCAGCATCGCCAGGGTGTCGCCCGGCTGCACGCGATGGTCACGCGGGCCCTGGGCGATTTTCCCGGAGTCACGCAGCCAGGCTATATAAGTGCCCGGCGGCGGGTTCTGCTGGAAGAACTGGCGAACACCGGCGCTGATGGAACGCGCCAACGCCTGCTGATGGCTGGCCGAGGCCAGTTTCGAGGCTTCGTTGGAGTTGGAGATAAACCCGGTTTCCACCAGGATCGACGGAATATCCGGCGACTTGAGCACCATGAACCCGGCCTGTTCCACGCGCTGTTTGTGCAGCGAGGTAACGCGACCAATGTTGCTCAGGACTTTCTGCCCGACGTTCAGGCTGGAGGTCAGCGAGGCGGTCATCGACAGGTCGAGCAATACGCCAGCGAGCATTTTGTCCTTGTCGTCGAGGGACACGTTGCCGGCCCCGCCGATCAAGTCGGAACGGTTTTCACTGTCCGCCAGCCAGCGAGCGGTCTCGGAAGTTGCACCCCGATCAGACAGGGCGAACACCGAAGCACCAAACGCAGCCGCCGAAGGGGCGGCGTCGGCGTGGATCGAGACGAACAGGTCGGCGCCCTTCTTGCGGGCGATTTCGGTACGGCCACGCAGCGGAATAAAGTAGTCGCCGGTCCGGGTCAGCTCGGCGCGGTAGCCTTTCATGCCATTGATCTGGCGCTGCAGTTCGCGGGCGATGGCCAGTACTACGTCTTTTTCATGCTGGCCGCGCGAGCCCGAGGCACCCGGGTCTTCGCCGCCGTGACCGGCATCGATGACCACAATAATGTCACGTTTGCCCGCCGGAGCCGGTGGCAGCGGCGGCAATTTGACCTGGGGTTGCGACTGGTTGACCGGCACCGCAGGTATCGTCGCGACGCTTGGAGTTGGCGCAGGCGGCGGCGCGGCATCGGCGGCGTTGTCGAACAGGTCGACCACCAGCCGGTTGCCATACTGCGCGTTGGGCGCCAGCACGAAGCTTTTCGGGGTCACGGCCTTTTTCAGGTCGATGACCACCCGCAGGTCGGTCGGCGTACGCTGGGCCGAGCGCATCGCGGTAATCGGGGTATTGGCCATGGCGACCTTCAACGGCGCGGCCAGGGTCGCACCGTTGATATCAATCACCAGGCGATCAGGCGCCGTGAGGGTGAAGACGCTGTGCTGAACCGGGCCGGACAGGTCGAATACCAGTCGCGTGTTATCCGGTGCCCGCCACAGGCGAACACTTTTCACCTGTGAGGCCGCCAGTGCATTGAAAGTCATTGCCGCAAGCAACACCCCTACGACAGTAACCAACGCGCGAAAGCGCATACCTAACCCCATCAATTATTTGAATTCCAATGCCAAGGCGGCGCACCACGACTCGCCGCGCGCGCTCTGGGACAACAACTTCAGCTGACGTCCTTGCTTATGCGGGGTAATGGTAATGGTCAGGTCCGGCTTTGGCAAAAAGCCTGTGCCTTTATCTGGCCACTCGATCAGGCACAAGGCGTCCTCATCGAAGTAATCGCGAATGCCCATGTATTCCAGTTCTTCCGGGTCCACCAGGCGATACAGGTCGAAGTGGAACGCTCGTACGTCACCGATTTCGTAGGGTTCTACCAAGGTGAACGTAGGGCTTTTCACAGCACCCGCGTGCCCCAACCCGCGAATGATGCCCCGGGACAAGGTGGTTTTTCCGGCGCCGAGATCGCCTTCCAGAAAGATCAGCCCTGAGCCTTGAGTGACCCGGGCAATACGGTTGCCCAAGGCGACCATGGCGTCTTCATCAGGCAGGAAAAGAACTACTTCAGACACGGCGATTGCTCCTCCAGCAACTGACGAATGGCAGGAATCAGGTCACTGGCGGCCAGCCCGCGACCGTAGGTACCCTGGCGATCTCCGGCAGTGGCATGCAGCCAGACCGCCAGGCAGGCGGCATCAAATGCCGGCATGCCTTGCGCCAGCAAAGCACCGACCAGGCCGGCCAACACATCGCCAAGGCCAGCGGTTGCCATTGCAGGATGGCCCTGATCGCAGCGGGCAACCCGACCGTCCGGGCTGGCGATCAAGCTGCCGGCGCCCTTGAGGATCGCCACCGCATTGAATTTCTGACTCAAGGCGCGCGCCACGTTAAGGCGGTCGGCCTGAACCTCGGCTGTCGAAATACCCATCAAGCGGGCCGCTTCGCCAGGATGCGGAGTGATCACGCAATTGGCCGGCAGGCTGGCGCTGCCCGCCGCCAGCAGGTTCAAGGCATCGGCGTCCCAGACTTGCGGCTGCCTGGCATTGGCCGCTACCGACAGCAGGCTTTTGCCCCAGGAGACCTCGCCCAGGCCCGGGCCGATGACGATCACGGAAATCTTTTCCAGCAGGCCCATCAATTGATTGGCCGAGTGCACGCCCACCGTCATCACTTCCGGCAACCGCGCCAGCGCCGCACCGACGTGTTCGCTACGGGTCGCCAGGGAAACCATGCCGGCACCACTGCGCAGGGCACTTTCAGCACTGAGCAAGGCGGCGCCGCCAAAACCGCGGTCGCCGCCGATCAGCAATACATGGCCGAACTGGCCTTTATGGGCGTCCGGGGAACGCGCAGCGAGTTGCGGCAATTGGCCGGGCAACAGGTGCTGAACGTCGGGTATTTCGTGTTTTGTCTGCGGCATGCGTCTTCAAGCTCCGATGTCTGGCAGAATTATACGCATCTAACCTGCGGTTTCTCTTGTTCATGCCTGCTATTACCTACGACCTGCCCGCCCTCGCCCAATCGATCAAAGACTGGGGCCGCGAGCTGGGCTTTCAACAAGTGGGCATCAGCGGCCTCGACCTCGCCGAGCATGAACAGCACCTGCAACGCTGGCTCGACGCCGGCTACCACGGCGAAATGGACTACATGGGCGCCCACGGCAGCAAGCGCTCACACCCGGAGGAGCTGGTACCCGGCACCTTGCGCGTGGTCTCACTGCGCATGGACTACTTGCCGGGCGACACCCAAATGGCCCAACTGCTGGCCAAACCCGAAAAAGCCTACATCTCCCGCTACGCCCTGGGCCGCGACTACCACAAGCTGATCCGCAAGCGCGTGCAGCAACTGGCCGACCGCATCCAGGCGCAAATCGGCCCGTTCGGCTTCCGCGCCTTTGTCGACAGCGCCCCCGTGCTGGAAAAAGCCATCGCCGAGCAGGCCGGGCTCGGCTGGATCGGCAAGAACACCCTGGTACTCAATCGCAAGGCGGGCAGTTACTTCTTCCTGAGCGAGCTGTTTGTCGACCTGCCGTTGCCGGTCGACCCACCCCACGCCACCGAACATTGTGGCCGCTGCACCGCCTGCCTGGATATCTGCCCTACCAACGCCTTCGTCGGGCCCTACGTGCTGGACGCCCGGCGCTGCATTTCCTACCTGACCATCGAGCTGAAAAGCGCGATCCCCGAAGAACTGCGCCCACTGATCGGCAATCGGGTATTCGGCTGCGATGACTGTCAGATCGTTTGCCCGTGGAATCGTTTCGCGCGGCCTACCGACGAAGGCGATTTCAAGCCACGGCACAACCTGGATAACGCAGAGCTCGCCGAGTTGTTTATGTGGGACGAGGACAAATTCCTCAGCAGCACCGAAGGTTCTCCCCTGCGCCGCGCCGGCTATGAGCGCTGGCTGCGCAACCTGGCGGTGGGCCTGGGCAATGCGCCATCAAGCATTCCGGTGCTGGAAGCGCTGAAGGCGCGTCGGGAATACCCCTCGGAACTGGTGCGCGAACATGTGGAATGGGCGCTGAACCAGCACGCCGAACGTCAGTGCACGTCGTCGTTGTAGACGAACTTGGGCATTTCCCAGTGAAAACGGATCGCCAGCAGGCGCAATAGAAAGCCGCTGAACAGCGTCAGCAGGATCGATTGCTCACTTGGCAGCTCAAGGTAGATGCACAGCATGTAGAACCAGGCGGCCAGGAACGACACGCTGGCGTACAGCTCGCGGCGGAAGATCAACGGAATGTCGTTGCAGAAGATATCCCGCAGGATGCCGCCGAATACCCCGGTGATCACACCGCTGACTGACGCCACCAGCATGCCGTGGCCCATTTCCAGGGCGGTCATGCTGCCGATCAGGGTGAAGGCCACCAGGCCCACGGCGTCCAACGCGAGGAACAGCGAGCGCAGGTGGCGCATCAATGGAGCGATGAAGATGGTCACCAGGGCCGCGACGGAGGTCAGCACCAGGTACTCCGGGTGTTTGACCCAGGTCAGCGGGTAGTGGCCGAGCAACACGTCACGCACCGAACCGCCGCCCAGCGCCGTCACGCAGGCGATCAGCACCACACCGAACCAGTCCATCCCGCGCCGCCCGGCGGACAAGGCACCCGTCATGGCTTCGGCGGTGATGGCGATGAGGTAGAGCATCAGCAGCATGATGGCGATCCTTGCAAAGTTGTGGCGAGGGGGCTTGTCCCCCGTTGGGGTGCGAAGCAGCCCCTTTTAAAGGCAATAGAGTTTTCAGGTAGATCGGGATGTCAGATTTTAGGGCCGCTTCGCAGCCCAACGGGGGACAAGCCCCCTCGCCACAGACAAGCCCCTCGCCACAAAAGCCCGCTGGGCTCAGGTATTACCGCTTTAGAACTTGATGAAATGCTTGCGGTAATGCTGCAGCTCGGCAATCGACTCGCGAATATCGTCCAGCGCCAGGTGGGTGCTGCCCTTGTGGAAGCTGTCTTTGACTTCCGGCGCCCAGCGCGCGGCCAGTTCCTTCAAGGTCGACACGTCCAGGTTGCGGTAGTGGAAGTAGCTTTCCAGCGCCTTCATGTGGGTATAGAGAAAGCGGCGGTCCTGGCAAATGCTGTTGCCGCAGATCGGCGACTTGCCCTTGGGCACCCACTTTTCCAGGAAGGCGATGGTTTCGGCTTCAGCCTCGGCCATGCTCACGCGGCTGTCGCGCACACGCTGGGTCAGGCCCGAGTTGCCGTGGGTGCGGGTGTTCCACTCGTCCATGGTGGCCAGCACCGCGTCGCTGTGGTGAATCGCGATCACCGGACCTTCGGCCAAGGTGTTGAGGTTGCTGTCGGTGACTATGGTCGCCATCTCGATGATGACGTCGGTGTCAGGGTTCAGACCGGTCATTTCCAGATCGATCCAAATCAGGTTCTGTGGGTTTTGCATGTCGTGGTTCCTTGGCACCTTGGCGTAGCTGCGCAGTTTAGCAGGCAGGGCGTGCTAGACTCGCGACCGTTTCACCTAACCTTTGCATTATCGACACGGAACACCAATGGCCAAACGCCAGCTCAACCGTCGCCAAAACTGGCGCATCGAAAAGATTCAGGGCGAACGCGCTGCCCGCGCCGCCAAACGTGAATCCTCCGCCGTGGAAGCGCTTGAGGGTGGCGACCTGGGCCCCGAGCAAACGGGCCTGGTGATCGCGCACTTCGGTGTGCAGGTCGAAGTCGAGGCCACCGAAGGCGATCACGCCGGCCAGGTGTTCCGTTGCCACCTGCGCGCCAACCTGCCTGCGCTGGTGACCGGCGACAAGGTGGTATGGCGTGCCGGCAACCAGGGCATCGGCGTGATCGTCGCCCAGTTGCCGCGCACCACCGAACTGCGTCGCCCCGACAGCCGTGGCCAGCTCAAGCCGGTAGCGGCCAACGTCGACATGATCGTCATTGTCTTCGCGCCACTGCCTGAGCCCCATGCCAACCTGATCGACCGCTACCTGGTAGCCGCCGAACACGCCGGCATTCGCCCGCTGTTGCTGCTGAACAAATTCGACCTGATCGACGAACAGAACGCCCCGGCGCTCAACGCGTTGCTGGCGGTGTACCGCACCCTCGGCTACCCGGTACTGGAAGTCTCGGCGCATCACGGCAATGGCATGGAACAGTTACAGACTGAACTGGACGGGCGCATCAGCGTGTTCGTCGGCCAGTCGGGCGTGGGCAAGTCGTCCCTGGTCAACAGCCTGTTGCCGGAAGTCGAAACCCGTGTGGGTCCATTGTCGGAGCTGTCCGGCCAGGGCACCCACACCACCACCACCGCGCGATTGTTCCACTTCCCGGGCGGCGGTGAACTGATCGACTCCCCCGGCATCCGTGAATTCGGCCTGGGCCATGTGAGCCGTGCCGATGTTGAAGCGGGCTTTATCGAGTTCAACGACTTGATCGGCACCTGCCGCTTCCGCGACTGCAAACATGACCGCGAGCCGGGTTGCGCCCTGCTCAAGGCACTGGAAGACGGCCGCGTGCAGCAGCAGCGGATGAACAGCTATCGCTCGATCATCGCCAGCTTGCCCGAGACCAGTTACTAAGCAGCAAACCGGTGCCGTGCCATGCCTTGATACACATAAGGCACGGCACGGAACCCCCGACCCCATTGATTAAATCGAGTCAGCCATCAAGAATCCGCTGCAACTGGGCGGCCCATGACGCAAGCCAGCTTGAATTCGATTTTCCCAATGCTCATACTCGCTCCGTCACCAGCGCAAGCTGGCAGGAGTCTGGATCCTTTTCGGGGTTGATCCAGCGGCGCAGAAGGGGCGAAGCAAGCTCCACTGCGTGTCGAATGAAGCCGCCTTCGGGCGGCTTTGCTTTTTCCGCGGAATCAACGATTGCCTCTCTACTACCATCCCAAACAAGGCGATGTTCTTCTGTGCGACTTCACTCGGGGCTTTGTAGCGCCCGAAATGCTGAAGATCCGCAAAGTCGTTGTGATCTCGCCGACTGTCACCCACAGCCGAAAACTGTGCACAGTGGTCCCGATTTCCTCCACAGCGCCTGACATACAGCACGACTGGCACCATTTATTGCGAACCAATCCACTGCATACCGATGGCTATAAAGCGCTGTGGGTGAAATGCGACATGATCTACACGGTCAGTTTCGAACGACTGGACAAACTGCACAGAAAGACCAGGACCACTGGGCGAGAGTATTTCGTGCCGCGCTTGGGCGCGGAAGATATGCGAGGCGTGATTGACGGTGTGAAGGCCTACCTCCCGCTCTGATACAACCGACAGAAAAAAGCCCCGAGAACCCGGGGCTTTTTTAATCGTCGAAGCAATCGATTGAGTCTGACGGCCTCATGAACCCGTGGCGGGCAGAGTCGGGTCTTTCATCCCGCCGTCATCAAACAGGTTCAGCTTCTGTCGCAGCTCATGGGCCGGCAAAGGCTCCTGCTCCGGCGGCAGTGCGTTCGGGTCTGCCGGCACTTCGCCCGGCGCGCCTTCACCCTGGGTCGGTACCGGTGGCGTCGCAGGCGGGTCACCTTCAATTGCACGCTGGGCCTTTTTGGTCAGCACGACGATATCGATGCGTCGGTTGATCGGATTGAACGGATCCTTGGGATCAAACAGCTGCGAGGAAGCAAACCCCACCACCCGTGCCACTTGCGGGTCCGGATAGCTGCCGGCCACCAGTGCACGACGCGCGGCATTGGCCCGGTTGGCCGAGAGCTCCCAGTTGCCGAAGTCGCCCTGGCCTGCATACGGCTTGGCGTCGGTGTGGCCGCTGATGCTGATCTTGTTCGGCACCGCCTTGATGGTGTCGGCCATGGCCAGCAGGATGTCTTCAAAGTACGGCTTCAAGCGTGCACTGCCGGAATCGAACATCGGCCGGTTGGCGGCGTCCGTGATCTGGATGCGCAAGCCATCCGGGGTGATCTCGAAGGAAATCTGGTCCTTGAACTTCAGCAGTTGCGGGTTTTCCTCAACCTTGGTTTGCAGTTCCTGCAGCAGCAATTCCAGGCGTTCCTGCTCGACCTGTTCGGCCATGCTCTCGACGGTGTCGCGCTCGATCGGGATCTTTTCCTGCGGCGAGTCGGTCTTGATTTCCGGGTTGATGGTGCGCTCGGGCGCCAGTTGCGGCGAACCACCGAGGTCGATCACAAAAGGCGTGCCGCTCTCGGAGAAACCGATGGGGTCCTTGAAGTAACCGGCGATGGCGATCTTCTGTTCCGGCGTGGCGGTGGACATCAGCCACAGCACCAGGAAGAACGCCATCATCGCCGTCGCAAAGTCGGCGAAGGCGATTTTCCAGGCGCCGCCATGGTGCCCCGCAGCGAAGCGCTTGACGCGCTTGATGATGATCGGCTGGTTGTTTTCCATGGCTTAGCGACCGCGAACCGCTTGTTCCAGCTCAGCGAAGCTTGGACGGTGCTTCGGATACAGAACCTTGCGCCCGAACTCCACTGCCAACGATGGCGGCATGCCGGAAGCCGAAGCCACCAGGCAGGCCTTGATGGCTTCGTACAGATTCACTTCTTCCTTGGCATCGTGGGCCAGGGACGTGGCCAGCGGGCCGAAGAAACCGTAGGCCGCGAGAATACCGAAGAAGGTACCTACCAGTGCCGCACCGACGTGCATGCCGATGGCTTTCTGGTCGCCTTCACCGAGGGAGGCCATGGTCACCACGATCCCGAGCACCGCGGCAACAATACCGAAACCGGGCATGCCGTCGGCGATGCCGGTCACGGCGTGGGATGGGTGCTCCAGCTCTTCCTTGAGGCTGAACAGTTCCATGTCGAACAGGCCTTCCAGCTCATGGGGCGCCATGTTGCCGGACGACATGATGCGCAGGTAATCACAGATGTAGGCGGTCATGCGCTCGTCTTTGAGCACGGCCGGGTACTTGGCGAAAATCGGGCTCGCCGCGGCGTCCTCGATGTCGCCTTCGATGGCCATCATGCCTTCGCGGCGGCTCTTGTTGAGGATCTCGTAGATCAGCCCCAGCACTTCCAGGTAGAAGGTGTGGGAGAAGCGCGAGCTGAACATGCCCAGCGACTTCTTGATCACGTGCATCGTCATGTAGCCGGGGTTGGCCTGCAGGAATGCGCCGAACGCCGCACCGCCGATAATCAGCACTTCGAAAGGCTGGATCAGCGCCGCAATCTTGCCGTGGGAAAGGACGTATCCGCCGAGCACGCTCGCGATGACGACGATGATGCCGATAATTTTAGCCATAGGGGATGAGTACTTGCGCCGTCGGGTTCAGGGTCATATTCGCAAGAGTTGAAAACTCTTGTTCTACTTATCGGCAAATCTGCGCCAGACTATAGCCCGTTATGGCGAAAAACCAGTTCGGCCCGTCCCGGGCGTGTTGACCGCAAGTGATGATCGCGCCCCAATCATGGCAAATGAAACGACAGTCCCAACTCAAAAACCCGCCACCCTCGCCGCTTGGGTAAAGCGCCTGGACGATGTGCTGTTGCCTGTTCCACAGGCGAGCCACGACCGGGTTTGCAAGGCCATCGGCGACAACCGCAGTTCGTTGCGGGATATTGCAGAGCTGATGCAGAACAGCCCGGCGCTGGTGCTGAGCGTGATGCGCGAGGCCAACAACCAGGCCCACGGCAGCCTCGCGGAGCCGGCAGAAAACCTCGAAGTGGCGATCAATCGCCTCGGCCTCAAGCGCACCGAGGAGTTGCTGCGGCGCCTGCCTTCCGTGCCGCTGAATGAAATCCCCGTGGCCCTGCGCCAGCTGCAGATGATCAGCCAGCACGCTTCGCAACAAGCCAGCGGCCTGTTCGCCAGCCGCCTGGCGCGGTTGTGGCAAGACATTCACTGGGGCAGCCTGCTGTTCCTTTCACCGCTGTGGCCGATGGCGATTGCCTATCCCAAGCTGCTGGAAGAATGGGAGCTGCGGGTGATTCACAAGGGCGAATCGGCCCGCACAGTCGAACAGGAGCTGTTCGGCGTACGCCTGCTGGACCTGTGCCTGGGGTTGACCGACACCTGGCGCCTGCCGATCTGGGTGTCCCAGGGTTATACGTTGCTGCTGACGGAACAACGCTTGCTGGTCAAGGCGCTGAGCATTGCCCGTGAAGACGAGCCGTTGCGCCAACAGCAGTTGCTGGATGCCGACCCGAACCTGCGTCGCTGGCTGAACCAGCCGGCCAACACTGTGCTGTTGGCCAACGGCCTGGCGCTGGCGGCGCAGGAGTCCTGGACCTGCCCGCACACCCAGCGCTGGCAATACCTCACTGCGCTTTACCTTCAACAACCGTTGGCCGAAGTGCAGCAACAGTCCCACCAACACGCGGCGATCAGCGCCCGCAGCACCCTGATGCGCGACCTGTGGCACCCGGCGCTGTCGTTGATCTGGCCATGGGATGTGCAGCGCGTTCACCACGGCTTGCTGCCGGCACCGCCACCCACCGCCGAGTCCCTGGCGATCTGGCGCAAGCGCTGCACCGAATTGCTCGTAGAGCCGAGCCGCTTTGCCAACGCCATGCACCTGACCACCTGCGCCAAGGAAGCCCTCGTGGCCTGCGGCATGCAACGGGTGATGCTGCTGATGGCGGACAAAACCTTGAGCACGCTACGTGTGCATCAAGTCGACGGCCTGCCGAAGGACGCCGACCACATGAGCCTCGACGTGGCGCAAAGCACCCTGCTGCAACGCCTGCTGGCCAAGTCCGCCCAGGTGCGCCTCAACCCCGACAACCACGCCCAGTTCTCGGCACTGCTGCCGCCGGAACTGCGCCGCCTGTTCAAGGGCGAACACCTGCTGCTGCGCTCCCTGAGCTGCAATGGCCGGGTGGTGATGCTGATGGTGGCCGACCAGGGCGGCGGGCCGTTCTCGGAAACCACCGTGCAGGCCTTCGGCAAAACCGCCCAATGCATCGAAAAGGCCCTGCACAGCTTTACCAACCGCAGTGCCTGACGCTTGCGCTACAATCGCCCTCCCTTAGCGCCCAATTTTTATGCCCAGGAGACCTCACATGCCTGACTTCTCTGGCTTGCCGCTGGTCATCGAGGCCAGTGACCTGCTCGGTCGCCTCGATGCCGAACACCTGATCCTGGTGGACCTCACCAGCGCTGCGCGTTACGCCGAAGGGCATATCCCCGGCGCACGTTTCGTTGATCCAAAACGCACTCAACTGGGCCAGCCACCAGCGCCGGGCCTGCTGCCGGGCAAGGCCGATCTTGAAAAGCTGTTCGGCGAACTGGGCCACACCCCGGATGCCACTTACGTGGTGTATGACGACGAAGGCGGTGGCTGGGCCGGGCGATTCATCTGGATGCTCGACGTCATCGGCCACAAGAAGTACCACTACCTCGACGGCGGCCTGCTGGCGTGGCTGGAAGAAAAACACCCAGTGTCCACCGAGGTACCGGCCAGCGCCGGCGGCCCGGTCAGCCTGACGTTGCATGAAGAACCCACCGCCACCCGCGAATACCTGCAAAGCCGTCTCGGCGCTGCCGACCTCGGCATCTGGGACGCCCGTGGCCCGCTGGAATACTCCGGCGAGAAAGTCCTCGCGGCCAAGGGTGGACACATCCCGGGCGCGGTGAACTTCGAATGGACCGCCGGCATGGACAAGGCACGCCAACTGCGCATCCGCCGCGACATGCCGCAGATCCTCGAAGACCTCGGGCTGACCCGCGACAAAGAAATCATCACCCACTGCCAGACTCACCATCGTTCTGGCTTCACCTACCTGGTGGCCAAGGCGCTCGGTTATCCGCGAGTCAAAGGTTATGCCGGTTCCTGGGGCGAATGGGGCAACCACCCCGACACCCCCGTTGAGATTTAAGGTTTAAGGACAGTTAATGAAAAAGCAGTTGTTCATCCTCAGCCAGTACTTGCTGCCCCACCACCTGCTGTCGCGTCTGGCCGGTTGCATTGCCGAATGCCGCGTGCGCTGGTTCAAGAATGCGTTCACCAGCTGGTTTGCCAAGCGTTATCAAGTGGACATGTCCCAGGCCCTGGTTGAAGACGTGACCGCTTACGAGCACTTCAACGCCTTCTTCACCCGCGCGTTGAAAGACGGTGCACGGCCGCTGGATCAGACCCCAGGCGCGGTGTTGAGCCCGGCCGATGGCGCTGTCAGCCAGTTGGGCCCGATTGAACATGGCCGGGTGTTCCAGGCCAAGGGCCACAGCTTCAGCGTGCTGGAATTGCTGGGCGGCGATGCGGCGGTGGCTGCGCCGTTCATGGGCGGCGATTTCGCCACTGTTTACCTGTCGCCGAAGGACTACCACCGGGTGCATATGCCATTGGCCGGCACCCTGCGGGAAATGGTTTATATCCCTGGCCGAATCTTCTCGGTAAACCAGACCACCGCCGAAAATGTGCCGGAACTGTTTGCGCGTAACGAGCGTGTTGCCTGCATCTTCGACACCGAACGCGGCCCGATGGCCGTGGTGCTGGTTGGCGCGATGATCGTGGCATCGATTGAAACGGTTTGGGCAGGCTTGGTAACGCCGCCAAAACGCGAGCTGAAAACCTTCCGTTATGACGAAGCTGCCCGTGGGCCGATCCACCTGGAAAAAGGTGCGGAACTGGGGCGCTTCAAGCTGGGTTCGACGGCAATCGTGCTGTTTGGGCCGGACCAGGTTCAATGGTCGGAAGCACTGCAGGCGGGGACGCCGGTGCAGATGGGCCAGGGCATGGGTTTGCCGAAAGCCTGACCTAGCGATCATTCCCACACTCCGCGTGGGAATGCATCCCGGGACGCTCCGCGTCCCAACCTCAAAATCGGACGCGGAGCGTCCAGGGCGGCGTTCCCACGCAGAGCGTGGGAACGATCTTCAGAGCTGACCGTCGCGATCGCGAAAGCCCAACAGGTACAACACGCCATCCAGCCCTAAAGTCGAAATCGCCTGCTTGGCCGATTGCTTGACCAGCGGCTTGGCCCGGAACGCCACACCCAACCCGGCAATCGCCAGCATCGGCAAGTCATTTGCCCCGTCGCCGACCGCAATGGTCTGCTCCAGACGCAACCCTTCCTTGTGTGCCAATTCCCGCAACAGGTCAGCCTTACGCTGTGCGTCGACAATCGGCTCCACGGCCACACCCGTCACCTTGCCGTCCACCACTTCCAGCTCGTTGGCGAACACATAGTCGATACCCAGCTTGGCCTGCAATTGCTTGGCGAAGTAGGTGAAACCGCCCGACAGGATCGCGGTCTTGTAGCCCAGGCGCTTGAGTTCGGCGAACAGGGTTTCGGCGCCTTCGGTCAGGCGCAGCGAGGCGCCGATGGAGTCCAGCACGCTGACGTCGAGGCCTTTGAGCAGCGCCAGACGCTCCTTGAAGCTGGCTCGGAAATCCAGCTCACCAGCCATGGCACGCTCGGTAATTTCCGAAACCTGCTCGCCTACACCGGCAGCCTTGGCCAATTCGTCGATAACTTCGGCTTCGATCAGCGTCGAATCCATGTCGAACACCGCCAGGCGGCGATTGCGGCGGAACAGCGAGTCTTCCTGGAAGGCGATATCGACATTCAGCTCCTGGGCAACGCTCAGGAATTCGGCACGCAGGGCCTGGGGATCTGCCGGCTCACCGCGTACGGAGAACTCAATGCAGCCCTTGCCCTTGTCCGCTGGCGTGTCCAATGGCATGCGACCCGACAGACGGTCAATATGGTCGATATTCAAACCGTACTGAGCCGTGATCGAACTGACACGCTGCAATTGCTCGGCCGTGACCTTGCGGGTCAACAGGGTCACGATGTGACGTTTTTTGCCCTGGCCGGCCACCCAGCTCTGGTAATCCTCTTCGGACACCGGGGTGAAACGCACCTGCTGATCGAGCTTATACGCCGTAAACAGGATGTCCTTGAGCACGGACGAGGCTTGCTCGGTGCTGGGAATTTCCACCAGGATGCCGAACGACAGCGTGTCGTGAATCACTGCCTGGCCGATGTCGAGAATGTTCACACCACCCTGGGCCAGAACACCGGTAATGGCTGCGGTGAGACCCGGACGGTCCTCACCTGTGATGTTAATCAGGACAATTTCGCGCAAAGCGCACCCCCGAGCTGGAAAAAAACCGCATTCTACCCACTTTCAGTGACCATCGGGCACAGCCAGCGCTTTGCCGGTCTTGGGCCTGTCGCTATACTGCGCGTCAACTTCACGGACTAAAGAGCCGAGCTTAAGTGAACCGGCCCACGCCAGTAAAAACCGATAACTTCTTCCTGCTGATCTTCCGGGCACTGCGCCACCGCCGTGTACCGATCGCATTACGCATCGCCAGCCATAACGTGATCCTGGTCGCCCTGGCCCTGGTCATCTACGCCTGCGTGATGGGTTTGCAGTTCAAGCAGGCCATGCACGAGCAAGCCGACGCTTTGGGCGAGAGCCTGACCACCCAGACCGCCACCTCGGCGACTGAGTTGTTGGTGTCCAACGACATCCTCAGCCTCAACGTGCTGCTCAACAACCTGACCAAGAACCCGCTGGTGGCCCACGCCGCTATCTATAGCGTGGACAACCGGATCATGGCCGAAGCCGGGCAACGCCCGAAAAACGGCCTGCTGGGTGAAGCCGAAGGCCTGTACCAGAGCAATATCACGTTTCAGGACGTGAAGGCCGGCCAACTGCGCATCAGCCTGGACATGCAACAGTTCCAGCAGCCGATGACCATCAGCCTGCAAAGCATGGGTATCCTGAGTGCGATCCTGCTGGCACTGTCCCTGGCCTTGAGCCTGCGCCTGGGCCGGCATATCTCCACGCCACTGATGCAACTGCGCATCTGGCTGCGGGATATCGATGAACACACCCCGGCCACCGACCGCCAGGACGAAATCGGCGACCTCGCCCGCCAACTGCACACCAGCTTCGCGCCGGAGCCCGTAGTGCCCGAGGTTGAACCCGAGCCCGAGTTCGACGACACCGACTACGAAGACGACGAGCCCGAGTTTGAAGTGCGCAACCTGCGGGACCCGAGCTTCGACGAGTCTGCGCCGGTGGCGGCCCAAAAGCCGGCGACCCGTCATGTGATCAAGGCAGAAGAAGACGAACTGGACGAAGAAGACCCGTTCGCCGATCTTCGCGATACTTCAGTGCCAACCGCTCCTGTTGTGCAGCCTGCTCCGGTGCGCAGCACCCAGCCCCAGCACAGCGCCGTATTGGCCGTGCAACTGGGCGCACAGGATCAACTGCGTCGCTTGCCGCGGGCACGCCTGACCGAGCTGCTGGAACGTTATCGTGACTGCCTCGACCAGGCGGCCTCGCTGTATCAGAGCGAGCTGCACACCCTGAACGACGGCAGCACCTTGATGCTGTTCCACAGCGAAGACAGCGGCGAAGACTACCTGACCAACGCCATCTGCTGCGGTGAACTGCTGCGGGCCCTGGGCCATGCGCTGCAAATCGAAGTGGCCGACAGCGGCATCACCCTGCAACTGCAATTGGGCCTGACGGTGGGCGACGATCTGTATGGCATGAGCCAGATAGATCTGCTCCTGACCGAGATTGCCCAGGATGCGCTGGCCTTGTCGCAACACAGCCGCAACCTGCTGCTGGTGGAACGCAAGATCAGTGACGACGTGCTGATTCGCCAGCGTGCGCGGATCCGCCCGATTGCCAGCCCTGAAGGTGCGTGCTGTGTGGAGCGGTTGATGGAGCCTTACCCGTCGATGCTTGAGCGCCAGCTGGCGCGGATGCATGAGACGCGGGCGAAGAACTAAAGAACAACGCAAATCAATGTGGGAGCGGGCTTGCTCGCGAAAGCGGCCTGTCAGTCAGCCTATGTATCGACTGATCCGCCGCCGTCGCGAGCAAGCCCGCTCCCACATTAGATCTGCGTACCGCTCAGATCCCGCACAAACAAAAGGCCCGCTCATCAGCGGGCCTTTTTGTTGGTCTGTATTCAGGTCAGAACCTGAACACTTCCATATCGGTGCGAATCGGCACGGCCATCGGCATCTTCGGCTTCTCCGGTGCCGCAGCCTTGGGCTGCGCCGGGGCTTGTTTGCGTGGCGCTTCTGCCACCGCTGGCTGATTGGCCAATGGCTTGAGGGCCACCGACAGCTGGTCAGCCAAACGTTGCAGCAACACACCCTGGGCCTGGACCTGGGACGCGGTGCTGCCGCTGTGCTCTTCCTGCAAGTGCACGATGCGGTTATCCCGCACCTGGCCACGACGGTCGATCAGGCGCCATTGCGCGTCGAGGATAGCGGGCTGCGAAACGCCCGAGTCCAGTCGCGTAATGGTCAGCAGCACCTGTACGTCCGGGGCAAAACCCAACGGCGCCGGCGCCAATACCACACGCTGGCTGTCCAGGTGGCCAGCCACCTGGCGCAACATCAACTGATTGATGTCGGACGAAAGGCTACCGGCCCAGCGGCCATCGGTGGAACCTTGCAGGCTGCCGTCGTTCTGACGTTGCAGCAGGGTTTCACGTTGCAGATAGTCGGCCACTACAACAGGGCCAAGCAATACAGCCATGCCGGCACTTTGTGCAGGCTGAGCCGGACTTCCACTGTCCAGCTGATACAGCGACACCGGTTGGTGTGTGCTGCAACCCGCCAGGCCCAAAAGGCCAGCGAGCAACAAAAATAAAGGAAGGCGCGGAGCAGTCATCATCCCATCCAGGTGGCTGCCACAAGGCGAACCACAATGTAATACTCAAAAATACCTGTACGCGCTCAGCCACGCCGGCGCTGGAAAGGCCATATCATCCGTGAATATGCGCCATGACTCCAGCGCGAAAGCGTCGATCTACGGGTTAAATCGTAGATCGGGCGCTCTATATCGCCTTAAACGGGCGTTTCCACCAGTAAAGCGTCCACTCGCTGGAAGCCGCGCGGCAGTTTATTGCCACGACGACCCCGCTCACCCTTGTAGTGCTCGAGGTCGTCAGGGCGCAGTGACAACGTGCGCTTGCCGGCCTGCAACACCAGGGTCGAGCCTTCCGGGATCACGGCGATGTCGGTCACGTACTCTTCGCGACTGGCCACCCGCTCCCCGGGAATACCAATGATCTTGTTGCCCTTGCCTTTGCCCAACTGCGGCAAATCGCTGATCTTGAACACCAGCAGGCGCCCTTCGGTCGTCACCGACGCCAGCCAGTTGCCTTCACGGTCTTCCACCGGACGCGGCAGGATCACCTTGGCGTTGTTCGGCAGGCTCAACAACGCCTTGCCCGCCTTGTTCTTGGCCTGCAGGTCTTCACCCTTGACCACGAACCCATAGCCCGCATCGGAAGCGATGACGTACAACGAGTCATCGTCCGGCAGCAGCACGCACTCAAAATTCGCACCCGGCGGCGGTGTCAGGCGTCCGGTCAATGGCTCGCCCTGCCCCCGCGCCGATGGCAAGGTGTGCGCCGGCACCGAGTAACTGCGACCGGTGGAGTCGATAAACACCGCAAACTGGTTGGAACGCCCCGCCGCCGCGGTTTTGAAACCGTCGCCAGCCTTGTAAGACAGGCCGGTGGCGTCAATATCATGCCCTTTGGCTGAGCGAACCCAACCCTTTTCCGACAGAACGACGGTAATTTTCTCGTTGGGCAGCAGCTCGGTTTCGGTCAGGGCCTTGGCTTCGGCGCGCTCGACAATCGGCGAGCGGCGGTCGTCGCCATAGGTTTCGGCGTCCTTGATCAGCTCGGTGCGCACCAGCTTCTTCAGCTTGGCCTCGCTGCCCAGCAGGGCCTGGAGCTTGGCTTGTTCCTTGAGCAGCGCGTCCTGTTCGTCCCGCAGCTTCATCTCTTCCAGTCGCGCCAACTGACGCAGACGGGTGTCGAGGATATAGTCGGCCTGGATTTCGCTGAGTTCGAAGCGCGCGATCAGCTCGGCCTTCGGGTGCTCGGCGGTACGGATGATATGGATCACTTCATCCAGGTTGAGGTAAGCGATCAGCAAGCCGTCCAACAGGTGCAGGCGGCGTTCGACCTTGTCCAGGCGGAATTGCAGGCGGCGACGCACGGTCTGCACCCGGAATTCCAGCCATTCCACCAGCAAAGCCCGCAGGTTCTTCAACTGCGGCTTGCCGTCCAGGCCAATGATGTTGATGTTGACCCGATAGCTGGACTCCAGCTCGGTGCTGGCGAACAGATGCTGCATCAGCACTTCATGGTCGACCCGGCTGTTGGTCGGGATGATCACGATGCGGCACGGGTTTTCGTGGTCGGACTCGTCACGCAGGTCGGCGACTTGCGGCAGCTTCGACGGCTTGGCCTGCATCAGCGCGGCAATCTGCTCCAGCACCTTGGCCCCGGATACCTGATGCGGCAGCGCGGTGACGATGATGTCGCCGTCTTCGATGTGGTACACGGCGCGCATGCGCACCGAGCCTTTACCGGTCTGGTAGATTTTCAGCAGGTCGGCGCGAGGCGTGATGATTTCTGCTTCGGTCGGGTAATCCGGGCCCTGGATATGCTCGCAGAGCTGTTCGACCGTAGCCTTCGGCTCATCCAGCAGGCGCACGCAGGCGCTGGCCACTTCCCGCAGGTTGTGGGGCGGTACGTCAGTGGCCATGCCCACGGCGATACCCGTGGTGCCATTGAGCAGGATATTCGGCAAACGTGCCGGCAACACCAGCGGCTCGTCGAGGGTGCCGTCAAAGTTCGGGCCCCAGTTGGCCGTGCCCTGGCCCAGTTCGCTGAGCAGCACTTCCGAATACCGCGACAGACGCGCTTCGGTGTAACGCATGGCGGCGAAGGACTTCGGATCATCCGGCGCACCCCAGTTACCCTGGCCGTCCACCAGCGTGTAGCGGTAGCTGAACGGCTGGGCCATCAGCACCATGGCTTCGTAGCACGCCGAGTCGCCGTGAGGGTGGAATTTACCGAGCACGTCACCGACGGTACGCGCCGACTTCTTGTGCTTGGAGTCAGCGTCCAGGCCCAACTCACTCATCGCATAGATAATGCGCCGCTGTACGGGCTTCAGGCCGTCGCCGATATGCGGCAAGGCACGGTCCATGATCACGTACATGGAGTAGTTGAGGTAGGCATTTTCGGTGAAGTCAGCCAGCGACCGGCGTTCAACGCCATCTAAGCTGTCTGCAAGGATGTCACTCATGCGGGCCTCATCATTGTTTGGTCTGGCGCAGCAGCAAAGTGCCGCTGCGCTGGGTAAATTCAAGTTGTTTCAATGCACTCATGCCCAGCAATACCTGTTCATCGCCCAAACCCGGTACCACGATGGCGCGCACGTCCCGAAGGACGATATCGCCCAGTTGCAGACGGCCCAACTCGGTCCGAAAGCCCTGGGTTCGTCCGTTGGCCGTACTCACGCCAACCGGCATGCCGCGTTCAAGCCCGAGACGGTCGGCCAATTCAGCCGGAACCGCCACGTCGGTGGCCCCGGTGTCG
Organism: Pseudomonas sp. F9001; assembly: GCF_013385435.1. Classification (NCBI taxonomy): domain Bacteria; kingdom Pseudomonadati; phylum Pseudomonadota; class Gammaproteobacteria; order Pseudomonadales; family Pseudomonadaceae; genus Pseudomonas; species Pseudomonas sp. F9001. Next base: position 165,150 of record NZ_JACAPX010000024.1, on the reverse strand, counting down.
AGCATGAACTGCACCGGCTTGCCGTTGATCTGGCCAGTGGCGACAAAATGCCCTTGGCCGTTGCCCAGCAGTTTTACTTCGATATAACCCTCGTGCTGCTCCGAGGTCACCACGGCATTGGGGTTTTCCTGTCGCGCTTCCCACTGCCCAAAAAATCGTGTCGCCAAAAACAGGCCGGCGCCCCACGCGACGAACATCAACACACGCCCGGCGCGCTTGCCGGGTGGTTGCGCACTCATGGCTTGGCGCTCCAGCCACCCGCAGGGGCGGCGAAACGATAGACCACCGGCCGCTTTTCGCCATCGGCGCGGGCACCGAAGTTATTGTCGATGCCGATCCAGGCACCGTCAGCGTCCACCACCAAGGCTTCGGCCAATCCATAGGCCTGGGCATAACGCCGATTCGGCGTCAGCGCTTCATCGGCAAACGACCAGCACAACTCCACCTGGGCCGTGACCGCATCCCGGCGACACACCTGAAACGCATTGCGCTCCAGGGTAAACAGCTTGCCATTGAACAGCGCCAGGTCGGCAAAGTCCTTGGACACCGCCTTGGCGCCCGGGAACTGCGCCGGCTGCATCTCCTGGCCGGCCTCGCTCAGCAATACACAAGGGCCTTCACAATCCCAGAGGGTTTGCGGGCGCTTGATGGAAATCAGCCCGCGCCGCTCGCGTTCGGCCGCAAGCCAGATTTGATTGCCTTCCGGGTTCACCACGATGCCTTCAAACAACGCGTTGAAGTGCAGCAACATGCCACTGGCCCGAGCTTCGCGAACCATGCCCGGGGCGATCTTCAGCCACTCCGTTTCACCGTGTTCTGAGGAGAAAGGCACCCTGAGAACCGCCGCGTGGGCTTCGCTGACAATGTAACGGTTACCCGCCGCATCGCAGCTGATGCCTTCAAAATCCAGATCACCACCACGAATCAACGCAGCTGCCCTGGTGCGTGAGCGCAGGCCAAAGGGCAAACCCGACGCCGGCACCGGCGGCACATCAATCCCGTATTTCTCTGCTTTCCAGACGTCACCGGCGGTATCGAGCCGGTAGATCTGGTCGTCATCGCGATCGGAGACTGTCCACAATTCGCTACCGCATAAGGCCAGGCCCGACAGGTTGCCGCCGCGCATGCCTTCCACCGGGTGTTCCGACAACAGCTTCAGCTCAGCCACAGGCGCCGCGACCACCGAGGTGGTCGCTAACCCGCTCAACAACAGTATCGCCAGGGCGAAACCGCTGCGCATCAGCCCAGAACCTCGGCCAGGTTGCCCTTGGACTCCAGCCAGTTCTTGCGGTCCGGCGCGCGTTTCTTCGCCAGCAACATGTCCATCATTTCCGAGGTGGCGGCGAAATCTTCCAGGGTCAACTGCACCAGGCGCCGGGTGTTCGGGTCCATGGTGGTTTCCCGCAGCTGCGGCGGGTTCATCTCACCCAGGCCCTTGAATCGGGTGACCTGCGGCTTGCCGCGTTTCTTCTCGGCCACCAGGCGATCGAGGATGCCATCGCGCTCGGCTTCGTCCAGGGCGTAGAAAATCTCCTTGCCCAAGTCGATGCGGTACAAAGGCGGCATGGCGACATAGACGTGACCGGCATCCACCAACGGGCGGAAATGCTGGACGAACAGTGCACAGAGCAAGGTCGCAATGTGCAAGCCGTCGGAGTCGGCGTCGGCGAGGATGCAGATCTTGCCGTAGCGCAGCTGACTCATGTCCGCCGCGCCCGGGTCGACACCGATGGCCACGGCGATGTTGTGCACTTCCTGGCTGGCCAGCACTTCGCTGCCGTCGACTTCCCAGGTGTTGAGAATCTTGCCCCGCAGCGGCAGGATCGCCTGGAATTCCTTGTCCCGCGCTTGTTTGGCGGAACCGCCGGCAGAATCACCTTCCACCAGGAACAGCTCGGAACGCATCGGGTCTTGCCCGGCACAGTCCGCCAGCTTGCCAGGCAGTGCCGGGCCCTGGGTAATGCGCTTGCGTTCGACTTTCTTGCTGGCCTTCAGGCGACGGCCGGCGTTGTTGATCGCCAGCTCCGCCAGGGCCAGGCCCAATTCAGGGTGTTCGTTGAGCCACAGGCTGAAGGCATCCTTTACCACCCCGGAGACAAACGCCGCTGCCTCACGGGACGACAGGCGCTCCTTGGTCTGGCCGGAGAATTGCGGCTCCTGCATTTTCATCGACAGGACGAACGCGATCCGCTCCCAGACGTCTTCCGGCGCCAGCTTCACGCCGCGCGGCAGCAGGCTGCGGTATTCGCAGAATTCGCGCATGGCATCCAGCAAGCCCTGGCGCAAACCGTTGACGTGGGTACCGCCCTGGGCCGTCGGGATCAGGTTGACGTAGCTTTCCTGGACGCTGTCGCCACCTTCCGGCAGCCACAACAAGGCCCAGTCCACGGCTTCTTTATTACCCGCCAGGCTGCCGCAGAACGGCTCGTTCGGCAGGCGCTCGAATTCGCTGACAGAGTCTTCCAGGTAGGAACGCAGGCCGTCTTCGTAATGCCACTCGACCTTTTCGCCGGTGCCTTTGTCTTCAAAGCTGACCAGCAGGCCCGGGCACAGAACAGCCTTGGCCTTGAGCACATGCTTGAGGCGGCTGATGGAGAACTTGGGTGAATCGAAGTATTTCGGGTCCGGCGCGAAGTACACGCTGGTGCCGGTGTTGCGCTTGCCGACGGTGCCGATCACTTCCAGGTCGGTGGCCTTGTAGCCATCGGCGAAAGTCATCTGATACTCGTTGCCGTCGCGCTTGACCTTGACCCGTACGTGGTTCGACAGGGCGTTGACCACGGAAATACCCACACCGTGCAAGCCACCGGAGAACTGGTAGTTCTTGTTGGAGAACTTGCCGCCGGCGTGCAGCTTGGTGAGGATCAGCTCGACGCCCGACACACCCTCTTCCGGGTGAATGTCCACCGGCATGCCACGACCGTCGTCGGACACTTCCAGGGAATGGTCGGCGTGAAGGATGACTTGTACCGACTTGGCGTGCCCGGCCAAGGCTTCGTCGACGCTGTTGTCGATGACTTCCTGGGCAAGGTGGTTCGGCCGACTGGTGTCGGTGTACATGCCGGGGCGTTTGCGCACCGGGTCGAGGCCCGAGAGGACTTCGATGGCGTCGGCGTTATAAGAGCTAGCGCTGGGAGTGGCCATGGGGTCTCGTCGTGAGTCGTTCGATTAAAAAGTAACCTGCGGTTTCACAATGCGGTGAAATCGAAGGATTGGTACTGATCGGAGCCTATGCCGGCAAAACTCAACAGCGCCGGTAACTGTTGGGCGAAGCCCTGGTAACCGTGATCGCCACCGGCCTGGATGCGCAAGGCACAGGCCCGGTAATACTGCTGGGCGAGGCGATAATCCAGTGTTTCATCGCCGGTCTGCAACCACACCTGATAACGCTGGGCGTCCTGGGGCGCCGGCACTTCCAGCTCGGCCAGGGCCGCGACGTGGTCGTGGGTCAGCTCCCAGGTCTCATCGGTGTAGAGGTTCTTCTGGGTGCCCAGGTAACCGTCGAACATCCGATGAGGGCTGACTGCCGGGTTGACCAGCAAGGCGTTGAGGCCATGGCGTTCGGCAAGATGGGTTGCATAGTAGCCGCCGAGTGAGCTGCCTACCAGCAGTGGCCTTCCGAGGTCACGGATAGCCGCCTCCAACTGGGGGATCGCCTGGCGGGGGTGGTGATGCAGGGCCGGCACGCGCAGTTGGTCGGCCAGACCGAGGCTGTCCATCACGGTGATCAACTGGCTGGCCTTGTTGGAGGCTGGTGCGCTGTTGAAACCGTGGATATACAAGATCGATGCGGACATTCCGGGGCCTCTGTGGGTCAGCCAAAGAGGCGCAGTTTACAGGGAAATCTCAGTAGCCGTTGCTACCGTAATCCACCTGAAACGCGAAGCCCTGCACCCGCTCCACACCGGTTTCCAACCGCCCGTCGGCATGCAACCGCAGCCAGCGATACCCGGGTGCCTGCTCACTCACGCTGAAATCCTCACTCCCGGGAGCGAACTGAATACAGGTAGAAGGCGAAGCCAACAAACGCACCCCATTGCGCTCCCGGTCAATTTCCTGATGCACATGCCCCCAAAGCACCGCCCGCACCTGCGGAAACCGATCCAGCACCGCAAACAACGCCTCAGGATTGCGCAAACCGATGGGCTCCATCCAAGCGCACCCAATCGACACCGGATGATGGTGAAAACACACCAGATGATGCCGAGCCGGCGCCTCACTCAACGACTGCGCCAGCAATTGCAGCTGCTGATCCTGCAAATACCCCGGCACCGAACCCGGCACCGCCGAGTCCAGCAGGGTAATGCGCCAGTTGCCCACATCCACCACCGGTTCCAGCAACGCGCTGTTGACCGCCGCCTGCTGCATCACCTGCGGCTCATCGTGATTCCCCGGGATCCAGCGCGCCGGCGCCTGAATCTGCCGCGTCATGTCACGAAACGCCTGATACGACTCCAGCGTACCGTCCTGGGACAAATCCCCGGTGGCCAGCACCAGATCAATCTGCGGCTGCTGCACCAGCACCGTGTCGATCACCCGTTGCAGGCTCTCGCGGGTATTCATGCCCAGCAGGCCGCCGTCCGCCTCGGCAAACAGGTGACTGTCGGACAACTGCACCAGCAACGCCGAAGCGTCAGGGTTCAAGGCGGATACGCTCGGCAAGGCGTTCTCCCAGGGCGTGATCACAGGAATGGACATTTGAGGCGATTATGCTGGGGCAGGACACAAAGAGGAAACCCGTGAAGCGGACGCAGTTCACATCTATCGAACGACTTCGAACTCGTGGCCCAGGGCCAGGCAGTGACTCAACCATTCACCGAGGAACACATTGAGCTGTGCTTTCTCATCGGGTTGGTGCATGAACACGTTGGGGTAAGGATAGATGCTGCGAAAGCGTCGTGCATGTTCGGCGCTGATCACTTCGGCCATGCGTGCGTCGTGGTACACCTGCACTTCCAGCTGCGGCACCGGCAGCCACGGCAGGCTGTGCTCCTGACGCACCCGCAAAGTGGTGGTGTACGGGCAGTTCACGATCACTTCCAGGGTCAGCACGCCGAGCATCTGGTCGCCGTGGGTCACGGCAATGCGCCGCGCCTCGGGGGTGTGGCGCATGTCCGGCAGCAGCCGCATCAGCCGTGCATAGTTGGCCTCGCAGGCTGCTTGCAGCCCGATCAGGTCAACCCGATATCGCTCCCGTGCCTTTACTGCCATAACCCCCTCACTTCCGCGCGATTAAGCGCAAGCCATTGCAGGGCAATAATGCTCGCTGCGTTGGAAATTTTACCGTCACGTACCGCCTGCAGGGCGTCTTCAAAGGCCCAGACGGTGACGCGGATATCTTCGGCTTCCTCTTCCAGTCCATGGACGCCACCGGCCCCGGCGCTTTCGCAACGGCCCAGGAACAAGTGGACAAATTCGGTGCTGCCACCCGGCGACGGAAAGTACTTGGTGATCGGCCAGAGTGCGGAGAAGGTAAGGCCAGCTTCCTCCTCGGCTTCGCGGTGTGCAACCTCCTCCGGTTGCTCATCCTTGTCGATCAGGCCAGCGACCATTTCGATCAGCCACGGGTTGTCGGTACGCCCCATGGCGCCGACGCGAAACTGCTCGATCAGCACCACTTCATCGCGCTGCGGGTCGTAGGGCAGTACACACACGGCGTCATGACGCACAAAGACTTCGCGATTGAGTTCACGGCTCATGCCGCCATCAAACTTCTCGTGCCGCAGTTTCAGCCGATCCAGTTTGTAGAAGCCCTTGTAGGCATTGTCGCGCTGAACAATCTCGACCTTGCTCGGCGTCGATTTCGCTGTGTCCGTCATATCAACCCTCGTTTATTGCCTTGCGGTGTCGAGGCGGCCTCGACATCGCGCCATCCTAACGCGCTCGTGCCCCTTGATGCAGCCCCTTTCCGGTTGCCGGGATAGACGGCGGGCGTCAAACTCACTCTAATCAGCTTAGTGGCGAACTGACTGCCTTGTCGGGAGTCGAAGCTCCACATTTTCACCTTTCCTCGATTTATGAAGGACACACATGTCGCTTTTAAAAATCGCCTCCGTGGCCTGTATCGCCTTGACCCTGGGTGCTTGCCAGAGCCTGTTCCAGCCGAGCTACCTGAAGCCGCTGGACACCACCGCCGACGCCTCCGAGCAGATCAAACCCGGCTGCAGCAGTCCGGATTGCCCGCTGGTAAACATCGACACCGTGCACTTCCCGTCCGAGCCGCAACTGGACCAGATCATCGAACAGCGCCTGCTGCAGATGGCCCGCACTTCACCTGGCCAGGCCATGCCCGCCACCCTGAACGCCTACCGCGACAAGTTCTTGCGTGAGTCCCCGGACCGCAACAGCATGTACTTGCAGGCCAAGGTACGTGAGCAGCATGACGGACTGGTGATCATCGAAGTGTCCAGCTACCTGGACACCGGCACCGCCCACGGCGAGCCGGGCCGCGGCTTCATCAACTATTCACGCCTGCTGCACAAAGAGCTGAGCCTGACCGACATGCTGTTGCCGGGCCAGGAAGATGCATTCTGGAAGACCGCGAAAGTCGCCCACAACAACTGGCTGATCAACTCGCAGATGGACCGTGACCCGGAGTTCGTGAAGAACTGGCCGTTCCAGAAAACCCCGAATGTGGCGCTGACCAGCAATGGCGTGGTGCTCAAGTACAACGTGACCACCATCGCGCCGTACGCATTGGGGCTGATCGAAATGACCATCCCCTATGCGCGCCTCACCGGCGTGATCAAGCCTGAGCTGGTGCCCGCACGCCACTGAAGGCCCGGCCCAGGATAAAGTGCAACAGCCCTGCCAGCACCAGCGCCGGCAGGGTCGCGCCGACATCCGGGTACAGATTCGCCAACAGGTGATAGGTGCTGATCCCTCCAAGCCACGCCAGCAGTGCCGGCCAGCGCAGGTTGGCGGCAACACCATGGCCACGACGGCGCAGGATGAAGTGATCCACCAGCACCACGCCGAACAGCGGCGCGAACACCGAGCCGATCAGCAGCAGGAAGTTCTGGTACTGCGCCAACGGTGCAAAGCAGGCGATCAGCGTGCAGATAACGCCAATGGCCAATGCCAGGTGCTCGACTTTCAAGCGCAACAGAATCCCGCTGGACACCGCCGCCGAGTGAATATCGGCGAACGCGTTTTCTGATTCATCCAACAGGATCAGCAGCAGAGGAATCCCCAGGCCGGCTCCGGCCAATGCCAGCAGCAACGCATTCACTTCACCGCTCGGCGCAAACGCCAGGGTGTAGGCCACGCCAAGGCTCATCAGCCAGAAGTTACCGATGAAGAAACCCAGTGCCGTGCCGCCGAACACGTTTTTCGCGCGTTTGCCGAAACGTGAGTAGTCGGCAATCAGTGGCAGCCAGGACAGCGGCATGGCAATCGCGATATCGAAGCCAACGGCAAACGGCATCGAACCGTCACCAGCCTGGGCCCAGAGAGTGGCCAGGTCGGCCTTGGCAAACAGGTTCCAGGTCAGCCACAGGCAGGCGGCCAGCAGCAGCCAGATGCCCCACTTGCGCAGGATCTGCCGCACGAAGGTCAGCGGACCGCTGACGGCAAGCAAGGTCGCGAGGGCGCCGAATACCAGGGTCCAGAACAATGGGCTGGTCAGCAGGCTGCCTTCGCTGAACGCGCGGGCGCCCAACAGGCTGGCGGCGTCGCGCATCACGATGATTTCGAATGAGCCCCAGCCGATCAGCTGCAGCAGGTTCAGCAGCGCCGGCAGGCTTGCACCCTTGGTGCCGAGGCTGAGTTTCAGGGCGGCCATGGATGACAGGCCGGTATCGCTGCCGATCACGCCGACGGCGGCCAGCAACAGCACGCCGACCAAAGTGCCGAGGAAAATTGCCAGTAAGGAACCGGAGAGGCCCAGGCCCGGCGCCAACAGTGCACCGGTTTGCAGGACCATCAGGCCGATGCCCAGGGAGAACCACAGGGAAAAGAGATCGCGGGCGCCGAAGACGCGTTTGTCCAAGGGGACTGCGATGTCTGGGGAATAGGTGCTGGGTTGAATGCTCAAGGGTGTTATCTCAGAGGGACACTATTATTTGAATCAGCAAAGTCCCCTGTGGCGAGGGAGCTTGCTCCCGCTGGGCGGCGAAGCCGCCCCAAAACCTGCAACTGATCAGTGTCAGTTAAAACACCGATCCAGATTCCGGGAGCGCTGCGCACTCCAGCGGGAGCAAGCTCCCTCGCCACAGGTTCTGATTCAGACCTTTTTGTACAGCTGGCTACCTTCCTGCTTGAACCGCTCCGCCTGCTCCGCCAGTCCCTTGGCCACGTCCACATCCACCGCTTCAATGCGCTGGTTGGCCGCGTACTCACGCACTTCCTGGGTGATCTTCATCGAGCAGAATTTTGGCCCGCACATCGAGCAGAAATGCGCGACCTTGGCCGAGTCCTTCGGCAAGGTTTCGTCGTGGTACGAACGCGCCGTGTCCGGGTCCAGGCCCAGGTTGAACTGGTCTTCCCAGCGGAATTCAAAGCGCGCCTTGCTCAACGCGTTGTCACGAATCTGCGCCCCCGGATGCCCCTTGGCCAAGTCCGCCGCATGGGCCGCGATCTTGTAGGTGATGATCCCGGTCTTCACATCGTCCTTGTTCGGCAGGCCCAAATGCTCCTTCGGCGTGACGTAGCAGAGCATCGCGCAACCGAACCAGCCGATCATCGCCGCCCCGATGCCCGAAGTGATGTGGTCATAACCCGGGGCGATGTCGGTGGTCAGCGGACCGAGGGTGTAGAACGGCGCTTCGTCGCAGCACTCCAGCTGCTTGTCCATGTTCTCCTTGATCAACTGCATCGGCACGTGGCCCGGGCCTTCGATCATGGTTTGCACGTCGTGCTTCCAGGCAATCTTGGTCAACTCACCGAGGGTTTCCAGCTCGCCGAATTGTGCGGCGTCGTTGGCGTCGGCAATCGAGCCCGGGCGCAGGCCGTCTCCCAGGGAGAAGCTGACGTCGTAGGCCTTCATGATTTCGCAGATTTCGTCGAAATGGGTGTAGGTGAAGTTCTCTTTGTGGTGCGCCAGGCACCACTTGGCCATGATCGAACCACCACGGGACACGATGCCGGTGACGCGCTTCGCGGTCAGCGGTACATAGCGCAGCAATACGCCGGCGTGGATGGTGAAGTAGTCGACGCCCTGCTCGGCCTGTTCGATCAGGGTGTCGCGGAACAGCTCCCAGGTCAGGTCTTCAGCGGCGCCGCCGACTTTTTCCAGGGCCTGGTAGATCGGCACGGTACCGATCGGCACCGGCGAGTTGCGGATGATCCACTCGCGGGTTTCATGGATGTGCTTGCCGGTGGACAGGTCCATCACCGTGTCCGAACCCCAGCGAATGCCCCACGTCAGTTTCGCCACCTCTTCTTCGATGGACGAACCCAGGGCGCTGTTGCCGATGTTGCCGTTGATCTTCACCAGGAAGTTACGGCCGATGATCATCGGTTCCAGTTCGGTGTGGTTGATGTTGGCCGGGATGATCGCGCGGCCACGGGCGATTTCTTCGCGGACAAATTCCGGGGTGATGATTTTCGGCACGCTGGCGCCGAAGCTGTGGCCGGCGTGTTGCTGGTCCAGCAGGCCGGCGGCGCGGGCCTCTTCCAGCTTCATGTTTTCGCGGATGGCGACGTATTCCATCTCGGCGGTGATGATGCCTTTGCGGGCGTAGTGCATCTGGGTGACGTTGGCCCCGGCCTTGGCACGGCGCGGGTTTTTCACGTGGGCAAAACGCAGCGCGGTCAGCTCGGCATCGCTCAGGCGCTGTTGGCCGAAGTGCGAGCTCAAGCCCGACAGGCGCTCAGTGTCGCCGCGGGATTCGATCCACGGCGAGCGCACATCGCCCAGGCCTTTGCGCACGTCGATGATCACGTTCGGGTCGGTGTAGGGGCCTGAGGTGTCGTAGACCACTACGGGCGCATTGATTTCGCCGCCGAAGTCGGTGGGGGTCACGTCGAGACTGACTTCGCGCATCGGCACGCGGATATCCGGACGGGTGCCCTGAACGTAGATTTTTTGCGAGCGGGTAAACGGCTGCACGGAACCGGAGTCGACCTTGGCCGATTCACTCAAGTGCACGGTGTTTTTTGATTTTTGGCTTTTTAATTCGATGCTCATCACGGGCTCTCCAACTATCCAGGCGGTGGATTTTTGTCGGAGTGAACCTGTGACGGATGGACGCACTGTGACAGTGCTGTGCTTGGCGCACGGGCTGTTCGATTGTCGAACAACATCCCGGACGAAGCACAAGAGGACTCGCCGGGTGACGAGAAATCTTGTTCCCTACGCAGGCGCTAACCTGATCAGGTTCAACGGGATCCGGTATTTACCGATCTCAGCCTTCCAACAAGGCACCCCGACAAGAACGCGGCCAGTCTAGACCATGGAGCAGGCAAATTGCCAACGGCGGTGCATTCATCGTGATGAATGGCGTAATTACAGGATTGTTGTGCCGTGATAGCGCCACTACACTCGGTGACTGCCTGAGGTCTTGACGCCAGGAATGGGCCGCCTTAGCCTTGGGCACCAAATTATCGCCGTAATATTTAATCTAGGGATCGCCTCATGCTGCGCAAACTTTCACTGGCTCTCGCCGTGTCTTGTGCGACCAACGGACTGGTCTGGGCAGCTGAAGCGCCCCTGACGACCAAAACCGACCTGGTCAGCGTCTACCAGGAAGCGGTGGACAACAACGCCGACCTGGCCGCCGCCCGCGCCCAATACGGCGCGCAGAAAGAAGTGGTGCCCCAGGCCCGCGCCGGGTTGCTGCCGAACCTGTCGGCCGGTGCCGACATCAACAATGTGCGCACCCAGCTGGACCAGCCCGCCGCCACGGTCAACCGCGACGCCCATTCCTGGCGCGCGACCTTGAGCCAGCCGCTGTTCCGCGCTGATCGCTGGTTCCAGCTGCAAGCCGCTGAAGCCGTCAACGAGCAGGCCGCGCTGCAACTCTCGGCCACCGAACAGAATCTGATCCTGCAAAGCGCCGAAAACTACTTCGCCGTGCTGCGAGCCCAGGACAACCTGGCGTCCACCAAGGCCGAAGAAGCCGCGTTCAAGCGCCAGCTGGACCAGTCCAACGAACGCTTTGACGTCGGCCTGTCGGACAAGACCGACGTGCTGCAATCCCAGGCCAGCTACGACACCGCACGGGCCAATCGCATCCTGGCCCAGCGCCAGGTGGACGACGCCTTCGAAGCGCTGATCACCCTGACCAACCGCCAGTACAACTCGATCCAGGGCATCGTCCACACGCTGCCGGTGCTGCCACCGGCGCCGAACGACGCCAAGGCCTGGGTCGAAACCGCCGGCCGCCAGAACCTGAACCTGCTGGCCAGCAACTATGCCGTCACCGCCGCCGAAGAAACCCTCAAGCAACGCAAGGCCGGCCACGCGCCGACGCTGGATGCCGTGGCGCAATATGAAAAAGGTGACAACGACGCCCTGGGCTTCAGCAACCCGAGCGCCTTTGGCCAGCCGTATCACGGTGACGTGTCGCAACGCACCGTAGGCTTGCAGTTGAGCATCCCGCTGTACAGCGGCGGCCTGACCAGCTCGCAAGTGCGCGAATCCTATTCCCGCCTGGGCCAGACCGAGCAGCAGCGCGAAGGCCTGCGTCGCCAGGTGGTGGAAAACACCCGCAACCTGCACCGCGCGGTGAACACCGATGTGGAGCAGGTACAGGCGCGCCGCCAGTCGATCATCTCCAACCAGAGCGCGGTGGAAGCCACGGAAATCGGTTACCAGGTGGGCACGCGCAATATCGTCGATGTGCTGGACGCCCAGCGCCAGCTGTACACCTCGGTGCGCAACTACAACAACAGCCGCTACGACTACATCCTCGACAACCTGCGCTTGAAGCAGGCGGCGGGCACATTGAACCCGGGGGACTTGCAGGATCTGGCGCGTTACCTGAAGGCCGACTACAACCCGGACAAGGACTTCCTGCCGCCGGACCTGGCCAAGGCCGCCGCGGCGCAGCTGAAGGCTAACCCGGGTTATTAAAGACAACACATAACCCATGTGGGAGCTGGCTTGCCTGCGATTGCATCACCTCGGTCTGATTGATGTACCGAGGTGCCTGTATCGCCGGCAAGCCAGCTCCCACATTTGATTTGTGTTGTTAGACGTTAAGCAGTCTGCCCAACCCGTCCAGCAAACGCTTCAACGCCCCCTGATTGGCGCGCATCACCGCCAGCCCCGCCTGCCCCATCTTCTGCGCGTCCTGCGGCAGCTCGAACAAACGCTGCACCGCCACCGCCAAACCCTCGGCATCGTCCACTTCCTGCAACGCGCCGGCGTCGCGCATCATTGCGCTGATTTCCAGGAAGTTGAACACGTGGGGCCCGCAGATCACCGGCTTGGCCAAGGCCGCCGGCTCCAACGGGTTATGCCCCCCCGTGGCAACCAGGCTACCGCCGACGAACGCGCTGTCGGCCAGGGCATACAGAAACAGCAACTCGCCCATGGTGTCGCCCAGCAACACCGAGGTTTGCGCCGTCACCGCCTCGCCGCTGGAGCGACGCACCGTGGCGAAACCCTGTTGCTGGCACAGCTCGAACATCGGGTTGAAGCGCTCCTGATGGCGCGGCACCAGGATCAGCAACGCATTGGGATAACTGGCAAGCAACTGGCGATGGGCAGCGAGCACCACTTCGTCTTCGCCTTCGTGGGTGCTGGCGGCGATCCACACCGGGCGTTCACTGGCGTGCCACTGTTCACGCAACGCGGCGGCGCGCGCCAGCAGTTGCGGGTCGATGGCCAGGTCGAACTTGATCGAGCCGGTGACTTCGACAGTCTCGGGCCGTGCACCCAGGCTGCGAAAACGCTCGGCCTCGGTTTCGGTCTGGACCGCGAACAGGCTCATTTCCGCCAGCATCGGCGCGGTCAGCCTGGCGAAACGCCCGTAGCCCTTGGCCGAGCGAGCCGACAGCCGCGCGTTGGCCAATGCCACGGGAATCCCGCGTTTGGCGCACTGGTGAATATGGTTGGGCCACAGTTCGGTCTCCATGATCACCGCCAGTTTCGGCTGCACGCGATCGAGAAAACGCTTGGCCGCACAGGGCAAATCGTACGGCAGGTAGCAGTGCTGGATGCGCGGCTCGTTGGCGAACAACGCCTGGATGCGCTCGGAACCTGTAGGCGTCATGCAGGTGACGGTGATCGGCAGCTGTGGATAACGTTCCAGCAGCCCGCGAATCATCGGCGCAGCGGCGATGCTTTCGCCCACCGACACCGCATGCACCCAGATCCCGCCGGGTTGCATCACCGGCAAGCCCCAGGAGAAGCGTTCTCCCACGCGCTTCGCGTAAGCAGGCGCTTTGCGGGCTCGCAGCCACAGACGTAAAGCCACCAACGGCAGCGCCAGGTAAAACAGACAGCTGTAGAGAGTTCTATTCATGGCGGCGGAGTTTATCGGCTTTTTCAGTCGATCGCCTGCAAGCACTCGGCAAAACGTTCGGCGAGGAAACGCGCGGCCGGGCCGAGGGGCTCGTCGCGACGCCAGACCAGCTCCACCACCAGCGCCGGCGGGGTCCATTCGCTGTTCAGTTCGACCATCTGGTTCTGATAGGCCGGATACTGCACCACATGCCGCGGCAACCAGGCCCAACCCAGGCCGCGCGCCAGCCACTCGGCCAGCACGTAGAAACTGTCAGCCCGCCACACTTGCGGGCTGGCGGCCTCGCTGCCGGGATACACACTGGTCTGGGTCGCCATCAGCAATTGGCGAAACTGTGCCAGGCGCTGGCAATCCACGAACTGCTCCTTGGCCATGGGATGCCCGATACCGCACACGGTCACCATCTCCACACTGCCCAGCGCGCGGCGCTCCAACGCTTCGGGGATCTGATCGTGATAGAACAGCAGGCCCAGATCCGCCTTGCGCTCCACCAGCTTGCGCGCGACATCGCCTTGGGCGGCGCTGGACAACTGCACTTCCAGGCTGGGAAATTTTCCCGCCAGCGCTTCGAGGCTATCGAGCACCGGCTGATAGAGCATGGCTTCATCCTGGGCCAGGCGCAGGCGCGCCTCTTCACCGCGCATCAATGACAAGGCACGGCCATTCAGGCGCTCGCACTGGCGCAAGACTTCCCGCGCCTCCTCGAGCAACGCGGTGCCGGCCTCGGTCAAGCGGGGCTGGCGGCCGCTGCTGCGATCAAACAGGGATACGCCCAGGTCCGCCTCCAACAGGGCAATCCCATTGCTGACTGCCGATTGCGCCCGACGCTGGTCCCGCGCCACCGCCGAAAATGAACGCTGCTCGGCGACGCTGACAAACAGGCGCATTTGCTCAAGACTCCACTGCACGCTCATGGCTCAACCCATCTTCAATTCGGATAGGTAATGACTTTACCGCATCTGACAAGTCTCTAAAATGCCAACCTTATCAAGCGACCCTGTACCGAGGATTTACCCCATGAACGCCGCTTACTATTACCTGGCCATTGCCATCTGCTCGGAAGTGATCGCCACCGTTTCCATGAAAGCGATCAAGGGTTTCAGCACGCCAATCCCGTTGTTGCTGGTGATCGTCGGCTACGGCGTGGCCTTCTGGATGCTCACGCTGGTGGTGCGCACCGTGCCGGTGGGTGTCGCGTATGCAGTGTGGGCCGGGATGGGCATCGTGATGGTCAGCATCGCCGCGCTGTTTATCTACGGGCAGAAACTGGATATCCCGGCGATGCTGGGCATGGGCCTGATTGTGCTGGGCGTGGTGGTGATTCAGTTGTTCTCGAAAACGGCCGGGCACTGAGCGTTCACGCGAGATTCAATTGAGGCCGAAACTCGCAGCCTCGTTCCACTCGACAGCTCCTGCGGTGCGTCTGTCATCCGGGAGCGTTGGGGCGAAGATTCACTTCATGAGCCTGTATACTGCGCAGCCTGTCTTGAACACTGAGGTCGCTGCATGCCATCCGTTATTTCCACCGACGTTCTGATTGTCGGCGCCGGGGTTGCCGGCCTCTGGCTCAATGCGCGCCTGCGCCGCCAGGGCTTTTCCACGGTATTGGTGGAAAGCGCCACCCTCGGTGGCGGGCAAAGCGTGAAGTCCCAGGGGATCATCCACGGCGGCGCCAAATATGCACTGCACGGCGCCCTGACCGGTGCCTCCGAAGCCATCGCCGACATGCCCCGCCGCTGGCGCGAAGCCCTGGCGGGCAACGGTGAACTGGATCTCTCCGGTGTGCGCCTGCTGTCCGAAGCCCACTATTTGTGGTCGCCGGGCACCATCGCTGGCAACCTCACCAGTTTCTTCGCGAGCAAGGCCGTGCGTGGCCGCGTGGATCAAGTGAAGGGCGATGACCTGCCACCGGCCCTGCAAGATCGCCGCTTCAAGGGCAAGGTCTATCGCCTGGCCGAACTGGTGATCGACGTCCCAAGCCTTATCGAACGCCTGGCCCAACTGGCCGGCGACGGTTTGCTCGCGGGCAAACAGATCGAACCCTTGCTGGAACAAGGCACACTGGTCGGCCTGAAGGTCGATGGCCGTGAGATCCGCGCCCAGCGTATCGTCATCAGCGCCGGCGGCGGCACCGCTGACCTGCTCGGCGCCCTGGGCCTGAGCCAGCCCGCCATGCAACGCCGACCTCTGCACATGATCATCGCCAAGGGCCCCGGCCTGAAGCCGCTGTACGCCCACTGCCTGGGGGGCGGCACCAAGCCGCGCATCACCGTGACCACGCATCCCGCCGCCGACGGCAATTGGGTGTGGTACCTGGGCGGCGATATCGCCGAAGCCGAAGGTGTGGCCCGTACCCCGGAGCAACAGATCGCCACCGCCCAAAAAGAGCTGGGGCAGTTGCTGCCCTGGATCGACATGAGCCAGACCCAATGGGCCACCTTGCGCGTCGACCGCGCCGAACCATTGCAGTCAGGCCTGACCCGCCCGGACAACGCGTTCCTCGCCGAACAGGATCGCCTGTTGGTGGGCTGGCCGACCAAGCTGGCATTGGCACCGGATTTCGCCGATCGAGTGATCAACGCACTGGAACGTGACGGCATCAAGCCCGGAACTACCGAAAAACTGCCCGAGCTGCCGAAACCCGCCATCGCCCAACCTGCCTGGGAGCAACTGCTGCCATGACCCTGCCGACTCTGCACGACCTCCACCGCCCGCTGGGCAGCACCGGCCTGCTGGTCTCGCCGCTGGGCCTGGGCACCGTCAAGCTGGGCCGCGACCAAGGGGTGAAATACCCCAGTGGCTTCCAGATTCCCGATGACGATGCGGCGCGGATGCTGTTACGCCAGGCCCGGCAATTGGGCATCAACCTGATCGACACTGCGCCCGCCTATGGCCGCAGCGAAGAACGCCTGGGCCCGCTGTTGCGCGGCCAGCGCCAGGAATGGGTAATTGTCAGCAAGGTGGGCGAAGAATTTGCCGAAGGCGTATCCCATCACGACTTCAGCGCAGCCCACACCCGGCTTTCGGTGGAGCGCAGCCTGAAACGACTGGAAACGGATTTTATCGACCTGGTGCTGGTGCACTCCGACGGCAACGACCTGCATATTCTCAATGATTGCGAGGTTTACCAGACCCTGGAAGACCTCAAGCGCGAGGGCAAGATCCGTGGTTTCGGCTTCTCCGGCAAAACCGTCGAGGGCGGTGTAAAGGCTCTGGAACAAGGTGATTGCGCCATGGTCACCTACAATTTGAACGAACAGGCCGAGAAAGCCGTCATTGATTATGCCGCCGCACACGGCAAGGGCATCCTGGTGAAAAAGGCACTAGCCAGTGGCCATGTCTGCCTGGAATCCGGAGTGGATCCAATTCACGCCAGTTTCATGCTGTTGTTTGCGCAAACTGGCGTTGCCAGTGCTATTGTCGGGACCATTAATCCGCTGCACCTCGCCCACAACGTGGCGACCGCTGCCAAGGTCATTCGCCAACTCTGATGCCGCCGACGCGGCCGACCCCGACGCAAGAAGGAGCCGACATGCCGCGAACGCTCATAAGAAAGAACCCCAGCAACTTCAAGACACTGCCGCTGCACGTCGAAGCAACCCCCGAAGGCTTGAGCTACCAGAGCGTCGGCATGCCGCTCAACTTCGCCCAGACCCTGCAACGGCGCAAGCCGGTGGAGGTGAAAGACACCGAGCGTTTCGTGCTGGAGCTGGCCAACCTTGGGGTCTCGGTGCGCCTGACGCTGCACTGGCAGAACCGCGATTACTGGGTGCTGGTGCGCCAGCGCCGACAAGACCGTGGCGACGTCGTGCTCAAGCTGATCTCCGGCTATGTGCCGGCCCACGAACTGAACCTGCCACTGCACACCGCCATCCAGGAAATCGCCGAGGAATGCCTGCTGGAAACCCCGGAAGGCTGGCTGGGCGGTCGTTTCAATGACACCTGGCTGCCGGCGCCCTACTCGTCGGCCCTGCACTACCGCGAAGCGTTGCCGTTCCGTCTCTCACCGCTGTCCGGGGCCGCGCGCCCGGTGCGCTGCGCCACCATGCAATTGATTGAACGGCCACGCGCCTACGTGCACCTGCCCACGGCTTCGCTGCAGTTGATTTATGACTTGCGCCTGGAAGTGCCCAAGGAGGCGAAGTCCCTGAGCCTGTTTCATGTGGACGAGCGCCTGGAGGGCGACCAATTGGTGGCCCGCCTGGACCGCCAGCGCCCGGACCTGTACCTGATGCCGCTGAAGGACGGGCAGCCGTGTGCGGAGCTGTATACCTTGAAGAAGGATCAGCTGTATCCGGCGAGTACGCGAGGGTTGTATCTGGCTGAAAGCTTTGCCCAGCAGGAAGGCTGGATCGTGCGGGATGAGCGGATCCGCTGGAAGGACTGGCTGCGCCAGCAAGGGCTGAGTGCGCCGGAGAAAGAATCGAAATTGAAGCGCTTGACGGGTAAGGCGCGGCAGATCTTGCGCAAGATCGTGCCGAAGAAAAAAGCCAACCGGTAACCGGACATCAGGTCGCGGCGGTCGAATGTGGGAGCGGGCTTGCTCGCGAAGGCGGTGTATCAGTCACTGCATCTGCCAGCTGACCCACCGCTTTCGCGAGCAAGCCCGCTCCCACACAAGCCCGCTCCCACCATCAGTTATTGCGGATCTTCTCGACAATCGCCGTGGTCGAGCTGTTTTCCACCAGCCCCAGCACTTTGACCTTGCCACCGTAGGCACTGACGATATCGGCACCCACCACCTGGTCGACGGAATAATCACCGCCCTTGACCAGCACGTCCGGCTTGACCTGGGCCAGCAGGTTTTCCGGGGTCGCCTCGGCAAAGCTGATCACCCAGTCCACCGCACCCAAACCTGCCAGCACCGCCATGCGACGGTCCACACTGTTGATCGGCCGGCCTGGCCCCTTGAGGCGGCTGACCGACGCATCATCATTGACTGCCACGATCAAGCGATCGCCCTGGGCCCGCGCCTGCTCCAGGTAGGTCACGTGACCGGCGTGGAGGATGTCGAAGCAACCGTTGGTGAAGACAATGCTCTCGTTATGGGCACGGGCATCGTCAATCGCCAGCAACAGTTGCTCAAGGCTCAACACACCGCGCTCCGAGCCTTCGGATCGCTGGATGGCGCGGCGCAGCTCAGGTGCACTGATGGCCGCCGTACCGAGCTTGCCGACCACGATACCTGCAGCCAGGTTGGCCAGGGCCACCGCATGGGGAAGTTCCTCGCCCGCCGCAATTGCCGCGGCCAGGGTGGAAATCACGGTGTCACCGGCACCGGTCACGTCGAACACTTCACGGGCCCGCGCCGGCAGGTGCATGGCCGGGTGATCAGGACGCAGCAAGGTCATGCCGTGTTCGCCACGGGTCACCAGCAAGGCACCCAGGTCGAGGTCGGCCATGAGTTGGGCGCCTTTGGTCACCAGCTCGTGCTCATCGACACAACCGCCGACGATGGTTTCAAATTCGCTGAGGTTCGGCGTGATCAGGCTGGCGCCCCGATAAATCGAGAAGTCCTTGCCCTTGGGATCTGCCAGCACCGGAATGCCCCGGGCCTTGGCGGCCTGGATCAGTACCTGATGGTTTTTCAAGGCGCCTTTCCCGTAGTCGGACAGCACCAGCACCTTGATGCCTTCGAGCATCTCGTCGACCTGGGCGCTGAGCACCAGGGCGTCGGTGGCGAAGGGTTCTTCAAAATCGATACGCAGCAATTGCTGGTGCCGGCTCATGACCCGCAGCTTGACGATGGTCGGCTGGTGGGGAATACGCTGGAACAGCGCACGCACACCCGCACCCTTCAGGCTGTTGGCCAGGCTGTCGGCAGCCTCGTCGTCGCCGGTCACACCCACGAGGGATGCCGGGGCGCCGAGGGCGGCAATATTGAGGGCAACGTTGGCAGCGCCACCTGGACGGTCTTCGATTTGCTCGACCTTGACTACCGGTACCGGTGCCTCAGGGGAAATCCGTGAGGTACCGCCATGCCAGTAACGGTCGAGCATGACATCGCCGACCACCAAGACAGGGGCTTGATCGAATCGCGGCATGGACAACTTCATGGAGCAACCCACATACAAAATGAACAGGGGCGCGATATTACCACAGGGTTGTCAAAGGCTTGTGCAATGTAGGAGCCGGCTTGCCGGCGATGCGGCCACCGCGGTTTTTCAGTGCAACCGCGGTGGCCATCGCCGACAAGCCGGCTCCTGCAGATCAGGTGATGTCGGCCGGGATCGGCGCGTCCAGGCCCATGGCATGCAGCCGGGCGTAGTAACCGTTTTGCGCCAGCAATTCGCCGTGGGTACCGCGCTCGACTATCCGGCCATCGTCCATCACCAGGATCAGGTCGGCTTTCTCGATGGTCGACAGGCGGTGAGCGATCACCAGGGTCGTGCGGCCTTGCATGACCTTGTCCAGGGCGGCCTGGATATGGCGCTCCGATTCGGTGTCCAGCGCCGAGGTGGCCTCGTCGAGGATCAGCAATGGCGCGTTCTTGAGCAAGGCCCGGGCGATTGCCAGGCGCTGGCGCTGGCCGCCGGACAGCAGCACGCCGTTTTCGCCGACCTGGGTGTCGAAGCCCTTGGGCAACTGGTCGATGAAGTCCTTGGCATAGGCATCGGCCGCTGCCGCCTCGACATCGGCCCGCGGTGCGCCGGCCAGGTCACCGTAGGCGATGTTGTTGGTCACGGTGTCGCTGAACAGGGTCACGTGCTGGGTCACCTGGGCGATGTGCCGACGCAGGTTGAGCAGGCGATAGTCTTCGATTTCCACGCCGTCGAGCAGGATCTCACCGCTCTCATGGTGGTAGAAACGCGGGATCAGGCTGGCCAGTGTCGACTTGCCGCTACCCGAACGCCCCACCAGGGCAACCATCTGCCCGGGCTCTGCGGTAAAGGTGATGTCCTTGAGCACATGGCGCTCGGTGCCCGGGTAGGTGAAGTTCAGGTTGCGCACTTCCAGGCGGCCGCTGACCTTGTCGCGCTCGATGGTGCCGCGATCGATTTCCACGTCTTCGTCCAACTGCTCGAAAATACTTTCGGCACCGGCCACGCCTTTCTGGATGGTCGAGCTGACTTCGGACAGCTGGCGGATTGGCTTGGGCAACAGGCCGGCCAACGTGATGTAGGCCACCATGTCACCCGCCGACGCATCACCGCGAAGGTACAGGACCAGGAACATCAACACTGCCATGGCGCTGTAGATCACCAGTTGCAGCGCCGGCGTATAGATCGCGCCGGTGCGGGTCATGCGCAGTTGCTTGTTGGTGTTGCTCAGGCTCGCCTTGAGGAAGCGCTTCTGCTCATACACCTCACCGCCGAAGCTGCGCACCACGCGGTAGCCCTGGATGGTTTCCGAGGCAACGTGGGTCA
Source organism: Pseudomonas sp. F9001 (assembly GCF_013385435.1). Classification (NCBI taxonomy): domain Bacteria; kingdom Pseudomonadati; phylum Pseudomonadota; class Gammaproteobacteria; order Pseudomonadales; family Pseudomonadaceae; genus Pseudomonas; species Pseudomonas sp. F9001. The sequence goes on along the minus strand of NZ_JACAPX010000024.1, from coordinate 144,371 downwards.
CATCGCCCATCGCAACCTGGATCTTCTTGCTCTGCTTGCGGAATTTCTTGCTTGCGGTGCTGACCATCACGGCAATCAACGGCAGGATGGCGATCATCACCAGGGTCAGCCGCCAGTTCATGAACAGCAGCGAGGCGAACAGGAAGATCACCGTCATGCCTTCGCGAATCACCACCTTGATGGCATCGGTCGCAGCACCGGTGACCATGGTCACGTTGAAGGTGATGCGGGAGATCAGGTGCCCGGAGTTGTGATTGTCGAAATAGCGGTTCGGCAGGGTCAGCAGGTTGTTGAACAACTGCACCCGCAGGTCGTGGACCAGGCCCAGGGAAACCTTGGCCAGCAGGTAGTTGCCCAGGAACGAACCGAGGCCCTGCCACGCGGCGATCAGGATGATCAGCAACGGCACGGCCTGCAGCAGTTGCAGGTCACGCAGGAAAGGCACCGTGGGGAACAACACCGCTTCAGGGTTGGACAGGCCATCGACAAAGTACTTGAGGATGTAGCCCAGCATCGGCTGGGTCGAAGCGAAAATCAGAAAGCCGACGATACTCAGCGCGAACAAGCCGGCATAGGGCTTAACGTAGCTGAGCAGGCGGAAGTATATTTTCAAGCTCGAAGGGCTTGCGCTCGGACTGGAGTCGGTCATATCACGCGGCGGTTTTGAAAAAGGAGGCTGACTTTAGCACAGCTTCTCTGTTGTACTTGCACGCGGCACAACCGCAGCCCCGTTGGATCCAACGGACGACATTATATAGCCACTGCTTTAGTATGGTCGGCTTTCTTTATTCTGGAACGGCTTTTCTGTATGCACTCCAAGCGCCTTACCTATGGCTCAAATCGCGTTTTCGACTTCCTCTGTTTGTGGATTCTGCCCATCGGCTTGTTGTTGCTCCTGAGTTCGCTGTTCTTCGTCACCAATCGAAACGTGCTGCACAGGTTCTACTACCTGCTGTTCGCAGCGCCGACACTGTTGCTGCTGTGCCTGCGCCCGACGGAATTCAAGCAGGTATTGCGCGAGCCCCTGGCGATTGCCTTCCTGGTTTTCTCGGGCTGGGCGCTCACCAGCCTGCTCTGGAGCCCTGAGGCTACGACAGACTCCGACCTGTTCAAGCGGCCACCGAATACCTTCACGTTGTTTGTCGGCTTAGGACTGTTGCTGCATTACCGCAGCGAACTGTTCAAGCCGATCTTCTTCTGTGCCGCGCTGATTGCGCTGATATCGAGCGCCTGCAGTCTGGTGGCTTTTGCTCCCCACCTCTCGGATGGCTCGCGAATGATCGGCGGGCGTGGCGCTCTTGATAATCCGCTGCTGAGCTCTCACGTATTCGGATTCTTCTGCATTTACTGGCTGTACGTATGCATGACCACCAAGCGTGCGCACGTACTCTGGTTCAGCGTTCCGGCACTGGCAATCATGGGCGCTGCAGTGATGGCCACCGGCTCGAGAACGCCGCTGGTTGCCCTGCTCCTTGCCGTGCTCTGGATGAGTTTCATCACTCGCAATCGGCGCTCGGCCCTGCTGATCGCCTGTATGGCGCTGGGGGCCGCGGCGCTGCTGCTGCTCTATCCCGAACTGATCACCAATCGTGGCAGCTCGTCCCGCTTCGAACTCTGGAGCATGTCGCTTGAGCGTATTGCCGAACACCCCTGGATCGGCCACAGCTACGACTCAGAGTTGTACCTGACACTCGCCGACGGCAATCAACTGCGCGAACCCCACAGCTTTGCCCTCGGCGTGCTCTATTACGTCGGCATCATCGGCTTCATCCCGTGGATATTCATGCTCGGCTGGGGCCTGTACAAAAGCCTCAAGGAACGTGCGCAGCCATTGTTCATCCTGGCCTCCTCCCTGCTGGCCTATGGCATCGGTGCCGGCCTGACCGAAGGCGGCGGCATTCTCTCGCGACCAAAAGAGCACTGGTTCCTGCTGTGGATCCCGCTGGCACTGATCGCCGGCCTGAGCATCGCCCAGCGTCGCCGCAGCCTGCTGCGCATGCCGGTTCAACGCCTGAAATCGCAAGACTTCGAACAGCTGTGCGCCAACGCCCACGTGATCGAAGCCGATGGCCTGGGGCCCAAGGTCCTGCGCCTGGAGGATGGCAGCTTCCTCAAGCTGTTCCGCCCTCGTCGCTGGTACACCTCAGGCAGCTTCAATCCCTATTCAGAGCGCTTTGCCAGCAACAGCGAGCAACTGCGTGCATTGGGGATTCCATCACCGGTCATCCTCAATCTCTATCAGTTAAAGGATGCGAGCAGCGCCGTACGTTATCAGCCGCTGCCCGGCCTGACCCTGCGCCAGGCCCTGCAAAGCCTGGACAGCAGCCTGCGGGAATCGCTGATCGAACGTTTCGGCCGGTTCATGGCCCAGCTCCACGAGCGCGGCGTGTACTTCCGCTCCCTGCACCTGGGCAACGTACTTTTGATGGATGATGGCGAGTTCGGCCTGATTGACGTGGCAGACATGCGCATCTACCCATCGCCGCTGCGTAACGCCCTGCGCCAGCGCAACCTGCGGCACATGCAGCGTTATCCCCAGGACCGCAACTGGTTGTTCGAAACCCACTTTGAACAACTCGCCGCTGGCTACGCTTCGGCAGCATCGCCAAGCGCCACGGCGAAGATCCGTGACCAGGTGTCCAGGCTCAATCGTCCGGTTGCGCAGGTAGCGAACCCGGCCAAGTGATGGTTTGAAGCGCCGGGGTTGCAGGCCCCGGGCCATTGCGGTGAACGCAATGGCCCGGCCGAAGCCCTATGAGCTGCGCTGCGGCGCCAGGTACAGCCGCACCAACCCACGCAAGGTCTTGCGACCCCAGAACTTCAACGGAATCTGCTTGAGGATCTCCCGCGCCAGTGGGCGGTCACGGTCGGCGGTCTTGAGGAACATCGAGTTCAGGAAGTTGTAGCGAACCTGATCGTAGGCTGGATGATCGCTGAACAACCCGTAGGTCTTGAGGATGTTCTGGATCATGTAGCGGTGATTCTTGTAGGTGTTGGTCGCGTGCTGGCGATAGCGCGCCATCACCACGTTCAACACGTCGATGGTGTACCCGGCGTGGGTGATCTTCAATTCGATCAGCAAGTCTTCCAGCGGAATCAGCGGATCGAACCCTCCGACCTCTTCCAGCGCCTGCCGACGGATCATCAGCGTCGGTGCCGGCGGAAAGGGCTTGCGATCGAGGAACAGGTCATCGAAATCCAGGCTGCGAAACGGCAAGTCGCGGCGCTGCTTCTTCTCCGGGTATGGCTTGCCGTCCCCATCAATCAACTCGATATTGCCGGCGCAAATACCCACCTTCGGCTTGCCTTCCATGTAGGCAACCTGGGTGGCGATGCGCTCGGGCAGCATGATGTCATCGGAGCCGAATGGCGCGATCAGGCTGCCTTTGGCGCGAGCGATGGCACCGTTCAGGGTATTGGTCAGGCCCTGGTTCTGCTGCACCTGGAAATCAAACCCGTGTTCGGCCTGCAAGCGCTGGATGCGCTCCACGCTGTCATCCCTGGAGCCATCGTCTACCACCAGCAACTCGATGTTGGGGTAGGTCTGGCCGAGCACACTGAGAATGCTCTGCTCGATGTACGGCCCGTGGTTGTAGGAGGCGATGATCACAGTGACCAGGGGTTGCTGCAGACTCATGCTTTACCTACTTCACGCAGACCGGTTTCGATCAGGTTCAAATACTTGTGCCGGAACTCGTCCAGGGTGTGGTTTTCTTCCAGGTAGCGGAACACTTGCTCACCCTTGGCGCGCAGTTCTTCGTCGCTCAGCGCCAGGTAAGTGTCCAGTGCTGCCGCCAACTGCTCGACATTGCCCGGATCATGGGAGAGGCCGCCGGCACCTTGCACCAACGGCAGCATCGCCGGGCCATTGGAGGCGATGACCGGCAGATGGCCGCTCATGCCTTCCAGCAGCGCCAGGCCCAGGCCTTCGAACAACGACGGCATGGTCCAGATGTCGAAACCGCGCACATACTTCATGCCATCTTCGCGAAAGCCCAGCAGGTGCGCACGGCCGGTCAGGCCCAGGCGCTCGATATCGGCGCGCAGGTCTGCTTCGGCGCGGCCGGAGCCGATGATCCCCACCTGGGCCTCAGGGTATTTGTCCTTGAGGGTGGCGAACGCTTGCAACAAATGGGTGTGGCCCTTGATCGGCACCAGGCGGCCCAGGGCGCCAATCATCCGCGCATCCAGCGGCAGGCCCAGGGCCTTGCGCGCTTCATCCCGTGGCAACTGCAAGGCTTCGGCCTGGGGGATGTCGATGGCATTGGTGACAAAGGTGGTGTTTTCGCGGGTGAACCCGCAGTTGAGGTCCACCAGGTAATCCCTGACCGCTGCCGACACCCCGACGAATCGCCACGCCGGGCTGACCCACTTCTGCGTCTGGCGCCGGCGGTAGCCCCGGGCGTACTCGCCAAAACCGTGGGAGATGCCGATGCACAGGGGGATCTTCAACCAGCGGTTGAGCGACAGCATCATGTTCACCGACTTGAAGCGGTTACAGATGACCACGTCGAATTTCTGCTCGCGGCAATATTTGTAGATCTGCCACATCGCGCCGAAACGAATGCCCTTGAGGGACTTTTCCGGCAACTCGAAATAATGGGAGTGCTCAGCCACGCTCAGGGGCTGGCCGGGCAGCGGGCGGCCGCTGAGGAACCCGGATGTGACCTCGAAACGTTCAGCCGGCAAGGCCTTGACGATCTGCTCGCCGAGGTCGGCGAAGTCGTGGGTCTTGACGTTGTAGTCCGGCTGTAACTGCAAAACCTTGAAACGAGGTTTCATAACTCTCCATGCTGCAATCTGGCTGCGGGCGCGCAGCCCGGCGAAAAGGGGCGGCAGGCGCTGCAAGCCTGCCTTCAATAAGGTCTCAATCCTGCTTTAAAACCCAGAGCAATTCATGGCGGCGCACCGCCTTGCGGAAGAATTCATTCTCTCCATAAGGCGATGGACTACGGCCCGCCAATAATTGCTGCAACCACCTGCGCACGCGGCGCTTGAACGGCGCCCGCGGCTGCAAGTCGTGCATCATGCCCAGGGCCATGGCCTTGTCCTGCTGCTGGCTGAGCGTCAGCGGCAAGCTGCAAGGCACAAGTTCACGGGAGGCATCAAAACGCGGCGGCAAGGCCACGCCAGCGCCCGAATCCCCCATGGGCCAACGATCGTTATCATGCAGGTGGTTGGCGTAGCCGAGCAACGTGCCCGGTTGCCACTCCAGGCCTTGCAAGGCTTCGAGAATCGCGGCGTGGGCGCAGATGTGATCCGGGTGCGGATCCAGCAACGGCGTTGGCAACACGATCACCTGCGGGCGCGCCTTGAGCAGCAATGCCCGCAGGTCGGCAATCAGGTTATTCCAGGTCGGGGCGCCGTCCACATCCCCGGGCAAGGCCAGGGCATTGAACTGGCGAAACAGCCGCGTATCGTCCAACTGAGCTTCCCGGGAAGCCTGGGGCTGATCCGGTGCGGCCTGCATCGCTGCAAGCTGCATGCAGAAGTACCCCAACTGCACGCACTGCGCTTCGGGAACGCCCGCCCAACGCGGCACGGTGACGCTGTCCCAGGCACGCAGGCGGCCTTTGAGTCGTGCGGCATCGGCCTTGGGCATGCCCATCTGCTGATAGTGATCGGCTTCGATTTCGCCCGCCGTCAGGGTGACGATCCAGCTCTCGTCGGCTTGGCTGTACAGGCTGAAAGCGGCCAATTCGGCATCGTCGGCATGGGGCGCGATGACCATCACCCGTTGGCGACGGTAGTCCGGCTGGCGGAACAACCAGAGCGTCGGCTGCCCCTTGATCCGGCAGAAGCGCCCGCGCAAGCGCAGCTTACCGCCGGCGAGTGCTTCGCCCATGCCCGTCAGGTTGAGGTAACGCCGGCCTGAAAGACCACGCTCGAAGACTTGCCGGTCGGGTGCATCCAGGCCCGACACGTCCACCGCCGGGTCGAGAAAACGCCCGAGCCAAGAGCTTTTGAGTTCAATCCCGACGATCAGGGTTTCATCGCCCACCAGAGGCGTGTCCAACAGCAGGCGCCCGGCTTCAAGACGCAGGCCCGTGCACTCGCTCCCTTCAGGAAACGCGTACTCATAGTCGTCTTTAGGCGAGTAGAACAGATGATCGGCAAACCAGGCCTCATGCGCGGCCCACAGCACCACGGCCAGCACCAGCGGCAACCACCAGGCCACCAGCACACCGACAGCCACCAACAGCAACAGGCCCACCACCAGCGCAATACGCTTGTTGCGCCGGTGCTGCTTGAGCAATTGCTGTTTGCGACTCATACGCTGAACACCGGCACCGGGTTGCACCAGCGCTCCTTGTATTCACGGTCGGAACGCCCGAAGGAGAAACGCAGCGGCTTGTCGCTCGCTCGCGCTTGCTCCCAGGCACTTTGGGTATTGAGGAAACTCAGCACGCTGCCGGGGCTGAACGCCTTGGTTTCAGGGTCGACACCGCCGTTGACGTATTCGGCGCTGACCCACTGCGGCGCCTGCACCTGATACACCAGTTGCACGGCAATCGCAGCGTCATTGAGAAACAGCACCGAGCCGAACAGGAATTCCTTGAGCAACTCCAGCACCTCGGCCAAGCGCTCGGCACCCGCCGCCGGGAAACCCCAGCGCCGCTGAAACAGGTCGCAGTAAATCGCCGCCAGTTCGCGGCTGGAAAACTCGCCGACCGCCCGCACCACGCCGCCCGCATCTTCCAGCAAACGCAATTCACGGCGCTGGTTGTAGCGAAACTTCTTCGACAACTCTTCCGGTGTGCGCGCCATGGCCAACTGCTCGGCCTGGGGCTTGAGGGTGCTTACGCGCCCCTCATTCAGTGCAGAGAGATAACGCGCGCGATGGCGCAATGGCACCTGCGCATCGGCGGCAATCGGCAGGATGATCTCGGCATTACCCAGATCAAACAGGCCTTTTTTGCCTTTGCGCTTGAGCACGTCCTTGGACAGGGCCAGGTCGCGCCCCCAGGTAGCAATTGCGCCCTTCAGCTCACCGTCCTGCTCCCAGCCCAGGTAGCGCACCGGAATCTGCGCCAGGTGCGCCAGCCGCTCGACGATCTGCGGATGAGTCGCCACGCTGCCGCCAAAACGCTGCCAGGCCTGGGCGTAAACCTCGGCCTCGACAGGCGTCCAGCCACGTTCACGCCAGCCCTGGAAGCGGTTCAGCATTTAGACCACGGCGTCATAAGGGTCCACGCCGTCCTTGACCACGAGGATGTCTTCCATGATCAGGTACTGCAGGTCGGAACCGAAGAACATGTTCAGCGCGTCGGTCGGCGAGCAGATCATCGCTTCGCCACGACGGTTGAGCGAGGTGTTCAGCGACACACCATTGCCGGTCAGTACTTCCAGTTCTTTCATCATGTCGTAGTAGCGCGGGTTGTATTCGCGCTTGAGCACCTGGGCACGGGAGGTACCATCTTCATGGACCACTTCCGGCACGCGGGTTTTCCACTCTTCCGACACTTCAAAAGTGAAGGTCATGAACGGCGCCGGGTGATCGACCTTGATCATCTGTGGCGCAACGGTGTCGAGCATCGACGGGCAGAAAGGCCTCCAGCGCTCGCGGAACTTGATCTGGTGGTTGATCCGGTCAGCCACGCCGGTGGCGCTTGGGCAACCGATGATCGAACGACCGCCCAGGGCACGCGGGCCAAACTCCATGCGGCCCTGGAACCAGGCCACCGGGTTGCCGTCGACCATGATCCTGGCGATGCGCTTGGGCATGTTTTCAATCTTGCGCCAGGCCGGCTTGCTCTCGTGCTTGGCGCACGCCGCGATCACGTCTTCGTTGCTGTAGGACGGGCCGAGATAGACGTGTTCCATCTTCTCAACCGGTACGCCACGGGCGTGAGACACGTAGGCGGCTGCACCCACCGCAGTACCGGCATCGCCGGACGCCGGCTGCACGAACAGCTCCTTGACGTCGTCGCGGGCAATGATCTTCTGGTTCAGCTTGACGTTCAGCGCACAGCCGCCGGCAAACGCCAGCTTGCCGGTGTCTTTGAGGATGTCGCCCAGGTAATGGTCGATCATCTGCAACGCCAGCTTCTCGAACAGCGCCTGCATGCTGGCCGCGTAGTGGATGTACGGCTCGTCGGCGATATCGCCTTCGCGCTTCGGACCCAGCCACTCGATCAGTTTTGGCGAGAAGTAGAAACCCTTGCCCTTCTCTTTGTAGCGACGCAGGCCGATGACGTTGGCGTAGTCGGTGTTGATCACCAGCTCGCCGTTTTCAAAGGAGGCCAGGCGCGAGAAATCGTACTTGCTGGCATCGCCATACGGCGCCATGCCCATGACCTTGAACTCACCGTCGAGCATCTCGAAACCGAGGAACTCGGTGATCGCGCCATACAGGCCGCCGAGGGAGTCCGGATCGTAGAATTCCTTGATCTTGTGGATCTTGCCGTTTTCGCCGTAGCCGAAGAAGGTGGTGGCGTACTCGCCCTTGCCGTCGATCCCGAGGATCGCGGTCTTCTCCTGGAAGCCCGAGCAGTGATAGGCGCTGGAAGCGTGGGCCAGGTGGTGTTCAACCGGTTCGATCTTGATTTTCTTCGGATCGAAGCCCAGTTGCTCCAGGCACCAGACGATCTTGTTGCGATAGCGCTTGTAGCGACGGTTGCCCATCAGGATCGCGTCGAGGGCGCGGTCCGGGGCGTACCAGTAACGCTTGGCATAGTGCCAGCGGGCCTCGCCGAACAGGCTGATGGGGGCGAACGGAATCGCCACCACATCAACGTCGGAAGGCTTGATACCGGCTTGTTCCAGGCAGAACTTCGCCGATTCGTAGGGCATGCGGTTCTTTGCATGTTTGTCGCGTACGAAGCGCTCTTCTTCGGCGGCCGCGATCAGCTTGCCGTCGATGTACAAGGCTGCGGAAGGATCATGGCTAAGGGCGCCGGACAGGCCAAGAATCGTCAATGCCACAGGGGTCTAGCCTCTTTTAGTCTGCATGCAGGCGCGTCACGCCTGAAAAAAGTGTGCTCCCCGCCTGGGCGAGAAACAGCTAAAGGGCGGGATTATAGCGTAAACACGGCGCGGGATGATCTAGGGATTGTGGCGACCGGTTGTCACTGCAGGCCTAGCGGAAAATCTCGATGCTGCCGTCCCTGTTCTGGCGGTAGACCGTGTAGGGCAGCACAAGGGTGTCGAGCAAGCCGGAGGCCACGAGCTCGGCGGCGAAGATCGGCAGGGAGCCGGAGGCATCGCGCGTGTGCTCTTTGGTGGTGTCGGGGGCGCCGTTCAAGGTGCAGAAACCGTAGATCACCCCACTGTAGATGCGCGGCACGTTTTCACAATAACTGCGCGATTCCTTGAGGTTCTGGCTGGCAACGGCGTCCGGGCGAAACACCGTGTTGATGGTGCCGCAACCGGTGGTGGATACCAGTACAGCGGCGAGAAGAAATCTGGTTGCAAGACTCACGGACAACTCCATTTGGCATAAGTGTGGGCATTCATCCCTGCCCCATACACCCCTACTGGATCCGTTTATGAACCCGGGCGCCAATAAATACTGATGTTGCCATCGGTACCTTGGCGATAAACCGTGTAGGGCAGGACCACTGTATCAACAATGCCCGAGACCGTTATATCCAATAGAACGAACGGCACCAGTATTCCAGTAGGGTCCGGCACGGCATGCAGCAGGCAGAAATCGAAGGCGACGCCACTGTAGACACGAGGAATCGACTGACAATAGGTTTTTTGCTTTCTGAGTTCACGTGCCGCTGCCGCATCCTCGCGCAATACCGTATTGGCCGTTCCACAGCCGCTCAACACAAGGATTCCAATGCTTAGCGCAGCAGTCATTTTTAGCGTCATGGCCAGCCCTCTGAATGGTCAGCAACGCTAACATCGGCCCTGTTCGTGCCCCAGACCCCGTGCACCGCCGCGCCATGTAGGAGGATTCCGAAATGGTAAAAGCTGGCTGAATCGTTAAACTCGCGCACTTTTGTGCGTCATGGATGCTGGTTTACTCATGAAAGTTGTTGCCCCCAAACGCTTCGCCCTGTTGCTTCCCGGCCTTCTGGGCCTGTGTAACGGCGCCCAGGCCGACGAGGCTCCGCTGGTCCTCGACCCCAGCGTGGTCACCGGTTCGCGCAGTGCCAGCCCGTCGTTTGACCTGCCGTATTCGGTGGACAGCATCAGCCGCGAGCAAATCAGCGATGGCCAACTGGGCATCAATGCTTCAGAGGCACTGTCCCGCGTGCCCGGCCTGGTGGTTCAAAATCGCCAGAACTACGCCCAGGACTTGCAGATTTCCTCCCGTGGCTTCGGTGCTCGCTCGGCATTTGGTGTGCGCGGTATCAAGCTGATCGCCGACGGCATACCCGCCAGCACCCCGGACGGTCAGGGCCAGGCGGCGACGTTCAACCTCGACACCGCCGAGCGCATCGAAGTCCTGCGCGGCCCGGCCGCCACACTGTATGGCAGCAATGCCGGCGGCGTGATCCAGATGTTCTCCCGCAACGGCGAAGGCCCGCCGCGCATCGGTGCCGAGACGCTGGTGGGCAGTGACGGCCTGAGCAAGAACCACCTCACCGCCGAAGGCGCGGCAGACGGCGCAGGCTTCGTGCTGGACGCCTCGCGCATGGACACCGACGGTTATCGCGACCACAGCAGCGCCCGCCGCGACCAGACCTTTGCCAAGCTCAATTTCGAGCCCGATGAAGACAGCAAACTGGCGCTGATCTACAGCAGCCTGGAACAGAACGGCACGCAGGATCCGCTGGGGCAGGCGTGGGATGCGTACAAGGCCGACCCGCGCTCGGTCAGCAGCGCCGCCGAGCTGTACAACACCCGCAAAAGCATCGACCACCAGCAACTGGGGATGAATTACGAGCGGTATTTCGGTGACGCCACACTGCAGGTGAATGCCTATACCGGGCGACGGAGCGTGATTCAGTACCTGTCGATTCCCAAGGGAACGCCCGCCAACGAACGCGGCGGCGGCGTGGTGCAGTTCGACCGCAAGTTCTACGGCGGCTCCGTGCGCTGGATGCAACCGGTCGACAGCGTGCCGGGCGAGCTGATGATCATCACCGGCCTGGATTTCGACCAGAGCGAAGACAGCCGCCACGGCTACCAGAACTACAGCGGCAACACCCTTGGCGTAAAAGGCCAGTTGCGCCGGGATGAAATCGACACCGCCCGCAGCCTCGACCCCTACATCCAGGCCAACTGGGCCATCAATCGCTGGACCCTGCAAGCCGGGGTACGCCACAGCACCATGGAACTGGATGTCGACGACCAGTTCCTGAGCAACGGCGACTCCAGCGGCAACAAGACCTATCAGAAGAACACACCGTCCGTGAGCGTGATGTACGCCTTCACGCCCGACCTGCACGGCTACGTCAGTGCCGGCAAGGGGTTCGAGACGCCAACCCAGGCGGAACTGGCGTACGCGCCGGGCAACATCGAAGGGTTCAACTTCGGCCTGAAGCCGTCGGAAAGCACGCAGTATGAAGTGGGCTTGAAGGCACAGTTGAACGACACCCGGGTCAACGCCGCTGTCTTCCAGATCACCACCGAGGACGAGCTGGTGGTGGACCAATCGATCGGCGGCCGCACCAGCTACCAGAACGCCGGCCGCACCCTGCGCCGCGGCTTCGAACTGGGCATCGAAAGCCAGCTCAGCGAGCAGTGGAGCACCAACATCGCCTACACCCGCCTGCAAGCCACCTACGACAGCGACTTCATCGGTGGCGGCAAACCGGTGGACAAAGGCAACTACCTCCCCGGTGTGCCGCAAACCACACTGTTCGCCGAGCTCAACTGGAAACCCCGGGACTGGGTCAGCACCGCCGTGGAAGGCATGTACCGCAGCAAGGTCTACGTCGAAGATACCAACCAGCAACACGCGGCACCGGGCTACAGCGTGTTCAACTGGCGTGCACGCTTTGAGCAGAAGGTGGAGCACTGGACGTTCCACCAGACCCTGCGCCTGGATAACTTGCTGGATCGCCAGTACGTAGGGTCGGTCATCGTCGGAGACGGCAACGGCCGCTATTACGAAGCAGCGCCGGGACGCTCCTGGTACGCCGGCGCAGGCGCCGAGTACACATTTTAGAAACTGACCATTGAACTTGTGGCGAGGGAGCTTGCTCCCGTTGGGCCGCGCAGCGGCCCTAAACCCCTAGCCCACTGCCTTTGGCAACCGCTGATCAATCACCCGATACAACGCACTGCTCTCAGGCCAGTTACGCATAAACCTTGCCCGATCCCTGGCATATGCCGGAGCGAAGCTGCTCAAGGACGTGTGCTGACACATCGAATCCAGGTCGATCAGCGCCCAGCGATCCGTGTGCCAGAACAGGTTATGCCCCTTGAAATCCCCATGGCTGATGCGCTCGCGGATCAACTCTGCGAACAAATTATCCAGGGCCTGCAATTCGGCCTCGGGTGCCTCGCCACTCTCAACATACGGCGCGAACCGCTCGATGATGTCCGGCCCCGGCAGGTACTCGGTCACCAGATACGCGCGGCTGCGCAGCCACAGGAAGCGCTTTTCCAGCAACGCCAGCGGCTTGGGCGTGGCGATGCCGAGGAACGCCAGGCGATTGCCTTCGCGCCACGAATGCCAGGCCCGGCTCGGGCGCCAGAAGCGCTTGAGCCAATGGGCAAAACCCTTGATGTTGTAGCGCTTGATCACGAGTGGTCGACCGGCCACCTCGACCTTGGCGACACTGGCCGCCCCACCGGTTTTATACAGGTGGCCCTGGTCGAGCAGCGCATCGGCCTGCGCCAGCACCGGCAGCATCGCCGCTTCTTCCTCACGACGAGTCGCGCGCAGGGCGAACGGCCCGCGCACGACGCTGAACAGCGTGCACTCCCGGCCAACCTTGCTCAGGAAATCCTTCAAGCGCCAGACGCTGACCTTGCGTACCTGCTTCTGCAACGCTTCGAGCGGCAACGCGTGTTCGCCATTGCTCAGCAGGTAATACACCAGCAACTCTTCGGTAAACGGCTCGAGGTTTTTCGGCAACTGCGCGAAAAACACCCCAAGGTTTTCCAGGACCCGGTTGCGCGACAGCGGTTTGCCCGCCTCTTCGACACAGATCCCGGCGCCGTCGATCAAATACAGTTTGCCGTCCTGACGCAGCAGGTTGTCCAGGTGCAGGTCTTCCTGCCACAGGCCCTTGGCGTGCATCTGCGCAATCGCACCCAGCGCTTCGGCGAGCACCGCTTGCTGCTGGTCAGCCAGCGGCGGCAGGTGTTCAACAGTCTGCCACGCATCAGCCAGGCTGTCGGCGCCTTCAAGAAACTCGAACAGCAGCCAACCGCCCTCACCCTCTTGCAGACCATCGGCCAGCAACAGCGGTGTGGTCAGGCCTTGTTCGGCCAACAACCGCACGCCCTTGAGTTCACGCTGAAAATGCCGCGCCGCCTTGCTGCCCACCAACAATTTGGCCAGCACCGGGCGCCCGCGCCACACAGCTGCGCCGACATAACGCTGGCCCGGCAATACCCGCAGCAGGCTCAGCAGTTGCAACTGCCCAGGCCCGGCAGCGTCTGCCAGTTCGATGCTCAGGGGCAGGCTTGGCGTGCGGCCGGCATTTTTCAGTTCGGACAAACGCATCAGCGGTTCTCCTTGTGACTGCGCCGGGCCGCCAGGCGCTGGTGCCAGGTGGCAACCAATGCGCTGTCCTGCGGCTGGTCCAGGTAGGCCGCCAACAGCTGGCGAACCTGATCGTCCGACCACTGCGGCGCACGGCGCAACAGCGGTTCCAGGTCCTTGACCCGGTCACGCCAGCCGAACAGCAGCGGGCGGGTTTTCTCCAGGTCGATCAACTGCGCCGCGTACCCGTCGCCGGTGGCCTGCAGGAAAATATGCTTGGGATAAAAACAGCCATGCACCTGGCCCACGCTGTGCAGGCGGCGCGCCAACTGACCGCAGGCCAGCAGGATCGCTCGCTGCTGTGCATCGCTCAATTCAGGCCATTGCTCCAGCAGTGAATCCAGGTCATTCCAACCATCCAGCGCGCGGGTCAGCAACATCGCCCGATGCTCTCCGGCCACTTTGCGCTCACCGAAAAACGCTGCCTGCAATGCCGGGATACCCAATTGCCGATAGCGGCTGATGTTACGAAACTCGCGAGCAAAGCTCGGCTCGCCAAACGGACGGTGCAAGGTGCGCGTCAGGTAGTTGCTCTGGCGCTTGAGGTAGTAGCCCTGGCCTTCGAGTTCGAGGCGAAACACGCTGCTCCAGCCGCCGCGGCTGGTATTGGGCTCGTCCACCGCATCCAGTTGCTTGGCCCATAGCGCGTCGAAAGTGCCGAGGCCGTTGCGCTCAAGCAATGCTCGATCTTCGGCCGCCAGGAAATCACTCATTCTCGCCCCTCGAAAAACTTCACCACGTGGCGAATTCGCTGTTTGTCCGCCGCACTCAAGTGTTTGCGCTGACGGTATTGCATGTAGAAGCGCAGGCGCTGGGTAGCCGACAAGTGATACTTGGCGACTTTGTCCAGGCAGGCCAGGTCCTTGGTAATGCGGTACTTGAGCCAGAACCCGCGCCAGAAATCGCCATTGGGGCAATCGATCAGGTACAGGGTTTGCTGGTCGTCTACCAACAAGTTGCGCCACTTCAAATCGTTGTGGGTAAACCGGTGGTCGTGCATGGTCCGCGTGTATTCAGCGAGCTGGCGACTGATCTTGTTGACCCACACCGGGTCTGACAGTTGCGGGTCATTGCGCTCGGCCAATGCCGACAAGTCTTCAGTCTTCGGCAGCTCGCGCGTGATCATCGCCCCGCGGTGATACGCCAGGCCTTTACGCTCCAGACCCCAGGCGATCACATCGGCGGTGGGTATGCCCCACTTGGCGAAGCGCTTGAGGTTCTGCCATTCGGACTTGACTCGTGGCTTGCCCAGATAGCGGCGCAACCCCTTGCCTGCACCGACGTAGCGCTTGACGTAATAGTTGACCCCGCCGCGCTCCACGCGAATCACTTCGGACAACGGATCGCGGGTCAGCCGCTCGCCTTGCAGGGCGAACACGGCTTCCAGGCTACCAAAGTCATCCGCCAGGGCGGCGTAAGCGGGTTCCAGGTTCCAACCCGCCATCAGAGCGCATCCCCGTATCGTTGCTTGCGTGCGTAAAGCTTGGCGGCCATGCGTTCCAGCGCCGACAGCAGCGCGCTTTGCTCGCCCAGGATCTGGCGCAAAGGCTGCTGGAAGTACGCCTTGAGAAACCGCAGTTTGTCGCGCCGGGTCAAACCGATCTCCAGGGCGGAGTAGTAAAGCCCCGCCAGGTCCTTGTCACGCCAGCGCCGGGGAATCTTCGAACGCACCTGGGCACGGTGCAGGTCGATCACCGAGAGCTTGATGTTGTGCACGGTAACCGGTTGGTCGGTGTGCAACAGGAAGTGGCACAGGTAGCAATCACGATGGTTCACGCCCCCCCGGTGCATCGTGCCCAGGGTGCGCGCAAGCTCAACGGTCAAGGCATGCCGAATCGCCGGCACGGGCGGCTGTTTGACCCAGTCCATGGTCAGGTCTTCAAGGCTGACGATAGGCGCCAGCTCTTCAGTGACGATGAACGAGTGCTGGTCGGCCGGGTTGCTGCCCTTTTCACCAAAGGCCACGCCGGTCATGGTGGGCACGCCGAGTTCCTGCAGACGCTGGATCGCGTCCCACTCCTGGCCCGCGCCCAAGACAGGCAACTTGGCCGTGATCAGGTTCTTGAGGATTTCACCCCAGCCAATTCCCCGGTGGATCTTTACAAAATAATGGCGGCCTTCCACTTCCGTACGCAGGGTACGGCGCGCGGCCAGCTCACGAAACACCTGGCCGTCCAGCTTCTCGACTTCGGCGAACGCATCGCGTCCGGCCCACAGGGTCTTGAACGGTTCGGCAAGAATCAACTTCATCGGTTTGGCTCCGCCAGAATCAGGTCCGCAGCGTACTGCGGCATGCTATAGAGGTCGGCCGTCTCAGCGAAGGCCAGACCATTGCGGCTCCACGCCGCGCGCGCTTGTGGATCGTCGAGCATATCCACCAGGTACTGGTTGAGCTGCGCCTGCTCGAACGGTTCGTCCAACACCCGCCCACTCTGGGCCTTGTCGATGTAAAACGCGTAGCCGCAGACCTTGCTCACCAGCACCGGGAGGCCGGCGACCACCGCTTCGATCAGCACCATGCCGGCCGCCTCGTTGTACGCGGGGTGGATCAACAGGTCAGCGCCCAGCAGAAAGCGCGGGATATCGCTGCGGCCCTTGAAGAACTGCACCTGGTCGCCCAGGCCCAGCGCAGCACTCTGCAATTGGAATACTTTGGGGTCGTCCTGGCCGATTACAAATAGCCGGGTGCGTTTCTTCAGGCTCGACGGCAGCGCGGCCACGGCCTTGAGGCTGCGATCGACGCCCTTGGTCTTGAAGCCCGAGCCAATCTGCACCAGCAGCAAATCATCGTCGGCCAGGCCGAATTCGCGACGAAACTCGGCGCGGATCTCGGCAGCATTGGGCGGCGCGCGGCGGTCGCGGGCGATGCCCGGCGGCAACAAATGAAAACGCTCGGCCTGGGTCCCGTAATACTGGGTGAACAGCTGCTGCTGGTGTTCGGACAGCACCATGATCTGCGTCTTGGCGTCTTTGTCGAACACTGCACGCTCGTATTCGGCAAAGTGCTTGTACCGGCCGAACCAGCGATACATCGGGTTGCGCAGGTTCTGCGCCTTGTCTTCGAACACGCCGTCGGCGGCGAAGTACAGGTCCAGCCCCGGCATCTTGTTGAAGCCCACCACGCGGTCCACCGGGCGCTTGGCCAGGTCGGCCTGGATCCAGGCGTAGAGCTTTTCATTGCGCCGATGGTTGACCAGCGCCTTGACCGGCGCCACCAGTACTTCAAAGCCCGGCGGCACGTCACCCTCCCAGATCAGCGTATAGACGCGAATCTGATGCCCGCGCTGCTGGCACTCCAGGGCAATGCGCATGAAGTCGCGCTGCAGGCCACCAAAGGGGAAGTATTTGTAGAGGACAAAAGCCAGTTGCATCAGTGTTCCTCAGCCAGTAACAACGTGCTTAAACGAGTTGCGACACGCTCAGGGTTCAGGCGAGTGAAGCACAGGGGCCACTCGCGCTTGAGATCGAACCGACGCTGGTCTTCGGCAGTCGGTTGATAAGTGCATTTCTTTTGCAGGCATGGCGCACACGGGAAGTCGCTGGCCAGGTGAATCTGCGCCTTGCCATAAGCCCCGGTCAGGCCGGGATTGGTAGGGCCGAACAGGGAAATCGTTGGCACATCCAGCGCTGCGGCCAAGTGGCCAAGGCCGGTGTCGACCGCAACACACGCCTTCGCACCCGCCAGCACTCGGGCCACGCCCGCGAGGTTCAGCCTGGGCAGCACTTCGGCGTTTTTCAGGCCCTGGGCCAGGCGTTCAGCCCGGGCTTTTTCGGCGGCATTGCCCCACGGCAACTTCACGTCCACGCCAAAGCGGTCCATGCGTTCGGCCAGGTCGCGCCAGTAGGCTTCCGGCCAGTGCTTGGTGTCCCAGGTGGTGCCGTGCAGCAGCAGTACAAACGGTTTTTTCGGCGGCAGGCCCAGCAGCTTGTCGACACTGAGGCCGTAGTCGCCCAGGCCTTTTGGCAGGTCATAACCGAGGGCGACGGCAAACAGCTGGCGCAAGCGCTCCACCGCGTGCTGCCCACGGGCCACGGCCAGGCGCCGGGAATAGAAGTGCGCCGCCAATGGCTCGCGAACCGACTGTTTGTCGAAACCGGCCACCGGGGCACGTACGTAGCGGGTCAGCCAGGCACTTTTCAGCAGGCCCTGGGCGTCGATCACCAGGTCATATTTGGTCGACTGCACGCTCTTCTTGAAGCGCCGCCATTCGCCACTCTTGAAGGTCTGCCAGAGGTTCTTGCGCCAGCGGCGGATCGCCACCGGGATCACCTTGTCCACCGCCGGGTGCCAGGTGGGAATCTCGGCGAAGCCTTCTTCCACCACCCAGTCAAACCGGATGCCCGGGATCGCCCGCGCCGCGTCGGTCAACGCCGGCAAGGCATGAATCACATCGCCCAGGGATGAGGTCTTGATTACCAGAACCCGCAACTTAACGAACCTCGACCACAGTGCCCTGCAACCGCTGCAACGCGTCGCTGACAGGTTGCGGCAGCAACTGGCGCAGGCAGTTGTAGTGGCCGAAGCGGCAGGTGCGATCAAAACACGGGCTGCAATCCAGGCCCAGGCGCACCACTTCGACCTTGTCGGCCAGCGGCGGGGTAAACCCGGGAGACGTCGAGCCATACACTGCCACCAGCGGGCGGTTCAGCGCCGCGGCCACGTGCATCAGGCCGGAGTCGTTGGACACCACCGAGTCGGCACAGGACAGCAAGTCGATAGCCTCGGCCAGGGACGTGTCGCCGCTCAGGTTGACCGCCTCTTCGCGCAGCCCCGGGATCAAGCGCTGGCGAATATCCTCGCCCACCGAATGATCGTTTTTCGAGCCGAACAACCAGACTTGCCAGCCCTCGCGAATCTTCATCTCCGCAACCTTGGCGTAATGCTCCGAAGGCCAGCGCTTGGACTCGCCAAACTCGGCGCCAGGGCACAGCGCCAGCACCGGACGGTCCAGCTCCAGGCCGAACTTGGCCAGGGCGGCGTCGCGGGTGACCGGGTCGATTTGCAGGCTCGGGCGCGGATAAGGCGTCGGCAACTCGGCTCCCGGCGCGTAGGCCAGGGCCATGAAGCGCTCGATCATCAGCGGGTAACGGGCCTTGTCGAGCTTGCGCACATCGTTGAGCAGGCCATAGCGAAACTCGCCACGCCAGCCGGTGCGTTTGGCAATACCGGCGAAGAACGGCACCAGTGCCGACTTCATCGAGTTGGGCAACAGGATCGCCTGATCGTACTGGCCAGCCAGGGACTTGCCGATGCGTCGACGGGTCGCCAGCTCCAGCGCGCCGTGGCCGAGCGGGAAGCTCAAGGCCTGACGCACCTCGGGCATGCGCTCAAGGATCGGCCGGCTCCACTCGGGGGCGAGCACGTCGATTTGGCAGTCGGGATGACGTTGCTTGAGGCACTGGAACAGTGTCTGCGCCATCACCATGTCACCGACCCAACTGGGCCCAACGATCAGAATATTCATGTAGTTTCCACAAACGATACGGGGAGGCTCATGCCTCCCCGCCTTATATAGTGTTTCAGCTTAACCCCAGTTCATGCCAGATTCGCTGCACCTGGCGCCGTTCGTCAGCGAACTGGTCCCCGGCCACCGTACCGGCCTCGTTCTGCAGGGCCTGGCGGTGAGCGGCGGAACGGTAGGCTTTATACACCTCGCGCAGCAAATGGGCATCGGCGGCGGGCATCAGCCCGACCTGCTCCAGGCCTTCCAGAATGCGGATATTGTCGGTGTAGCGCAGCAACGATGGATGTTGCGCAGACCACGCCAGAGCCGCGTATTGCACCATAAATTCAATATCGACGATACCTCCGGCGTCCTGCTTGAGGTCGAACGACGCCGTGGGTTCGAAGGCATTCGCCGCCGTTCCCGCCGCCGTGGACTTGGTGCCGAGGTTGTCGCGCATCTTGGCGCGCATCTCGCTGACCTCCTGGCGCAGCTTGTCCAGGTCCTGCGCGCGGCCCAGCACTTGCGCCCGTACCTGCTCGAAAGCACGGCCCACATCCTGACTGCCTACCAGCACTCGCGCACGCACCAGCGCCTGGTGCTCCCAGGTCCAGGCTTCGTTTTCCTGATAACGCGCAAATGCGCCCAGGGAACTCACCAGCAAACCGGATGCGCCCGAAGGCCGCAGGCGCATGTCCACTTCATACAACTGGCCCGAGTTGGTCTGGGTGGTCAGCAGGTGAATGATTCGCTGCCCCAGCCGGGTAAAGAACTGCGCGCCGTCGATCGGCTTGGCACCGTCGGTTTCGGCCTGGGGGTCACCGTCATGGATAAACACCAGGTCCAGGTCCGAACCATGCCCCAATTCGATGCCGCCGACTTTCCCATAACCGACAATGATGAAGCCAGGATCGCACAAGGTGCCGTCCACCCGTTGCGGCGAGCCGTAGCGGGCAACCGTCTGGCGCCAGGCCAGGGCCAGCACTTGTTCGAGGATGGCTTCGGCGAGCCAGGTCAGGTAGTCGCTGACTTTCATCAGCGGCAGGCTGCCGGCGATTTCCGAGGCGGCCACCCGCAGGCGGTGGGCCAGCTTGAAGTGGCGCAGGGCTTCCATCTGCTGCTCAAGGTCGTCTTCGGGAATACGCGTCAGGCGTTCGCGCAATTCGGCGGCCAGTTCCGGCGCCAGCGGCGGCTTGAACAGGCGGCCTTCGTTGAGCAGTTCGTCCAGCAGCAGCGGGAAGCGGGTGATCTGCTCGGCAATCCACGGGCTGGCGGCGCACAGGGTCAGAAGGCGACGCAGGGCGTCGGGGTTTTCCGTCAGCAACACCAGATAAGCGGAACGCCGGGCGACGGCTTCGACCAAGGGCAGGACGCGCTCCAGTACCAGGTCCGGGTTGGCATGTTCGACGGCCTGGGCCAGCAAGCGCGGGATAAATGCATCCAGACGCTCGCGACCCAGGCGCTGCATGGCACGCAATTGCGGACTGCTGCGCAGGCCGGCCAGGGTTTTCAAGGCTTTGGGCGCGTCGGTAAAACCGCCTTCCTGCAACTGACGGCAAGCGGCTTCCTCGTCCTGGGACTCTTCCCACAACGGCAACCACTCACCGCCCACCATCAACTCGCTCTCTTCGCCCTCTTCTTCATCCGGATCGGCAATCACCTGGCGGAAATGCCAGTCCACCCGGCCACGCCAGTACATCAGGCGCTCATGAAACGCGGTCCAGTCCGGAAAGCCCAGCATGAAGGCAATCCGCGCCTGGTCTTCGGTGCCATCCGGGAGCATCTGCGTCTGGCGATCGGCGATCGCCTGGATCGCGTGCTCGGTGTAGCGCAGGAATTCATAGCCATCGCGCAGCTCGGCGACCACCGCCGGCGGCAGGTAACCCTGGCCTTCCAGGGTACCCAGCACTTTTAACAGTGGGCGCTGCTGCAGGCTCAGGTCACGGCCACCGTGGATCAGCTGGAACGCCTGGGCGATAAATTCGACTTCACGGATGCCGCCCGAGCCGAGCTTGATGTTCTCGGCCATGCCCTTGCGCCGCACTTCCTGCTGGATCAGCTGCTTCATGGTGCGCAGCGCTTCGATGGCGGAGAAGTCCAGGTAACGCCGGTAGACAAACGGTCGCAGCATGTCGAGCAGTTGCGCACCGGCCACCTGGTCACCGGCCACCACTCGCGCCTTGATCATGGCGTAGCGTTCCCAGTCGCGGCCCTGGTCCTGGTAGTACTGCTCCAGCGCGTTGAAGCTGAGCACCAGCGCCCCGGCTGAGCCGTAAGGTCGCAGGCGCATGTCGACCCGGAACACAAAGCCGTCGACGGTCATCGGGTCCAGGGCCTTGATCAGTTTTTGACCAAGGCGGATGAAGAACTCCTGGTTGTCCAGCGAGCGCTTCACCCCGACCGTATCGCCGCCTTCGGGGTAGGCGAAGATCAGGTCGATGTCGGACGACAGGTTCAGCTCCACTGCGCCGAGCTTGCCCATGCCGAGGATGACCATGTGCTGCGGTTCGCCGCTGCGACGGCCCGTGGGTGTGCCGAACAATACGCAGTGGCGCTGGTACAACCACTGATAGGCCTGGTCGATGCTGGCGTCGGCCATGTCCGATAGATCACGGCAGGTTTGCACCAGGTCCGCCTGTCGGGTCAGGTCGCGCCAGATGATCCGCACCTGCTGGCGGGTGCGCTGGCGGCGCAGAACCCGGCCCAGTTCGTCTTCTGTCTCGGCTTGTTGCACGGCCGTCGCAATCTGTCCGCACAGCTCGCCGGGGGCAAAGCTGCGGTCCAGTTCGCCCCAGGCCACCAGCTCGAGCAACATCAAAGGGTCACGAACACTCTGTTCAATGACGAAATCACTGGCGGCGCACACACGGGCGAAGTCAGCCCAACGTTGCGGCGTCCACTCAGAAAGGCCATTATCGCCGTCCAATCCGGCCACGGCGTCACGAAATGACTGCTCGGCCCGCTTGGCAAATGGAAGCAGGATGGCCGGGAGTTCGGCCTGCATTGGAAGGCTCATGGTCTATCCTTGATCGGCGCGTAAAGGGCTTGTAGCTGTGAACGCAAGAACCACGCTCGGTGAAGGACTGTCGAACAAAGGTTAGAAATAGCTGAAAATTTTTCTTTTTTGGCAGTCAACATCAAATCTCTACCCTTTCTTGTTCGCAAAAGATCAACAATAACGATTATGCTCGCCAGCTAGACCGAGCAATCCGCTCAGTCTTGTGTAGTTTTACTACTCGTATATACATTCGAAAGGCTGAAATGGCCGACGATTTGTAGTAAAACTACAGGACGCCGAAGCAACCTTCGGCCATCCAAGAATTTATGTCGTCTGCCCACAAGGCCAGTCGCAAACTTCAGGCAACCGATTCTGGTAGCCTTTCCGCCCTGGAGCAAGCCATGCAAGACCTCGATCCCGTCGAAACCCAGGAATGGCTGGACGCCCTGGAATCGGTTCTCGACAAAGAAGGCGAAGACCGTGCTCACTACCTGATGACCCGTATGGGCGAACTCGCGACCCGCAGCGGCTCGCAACTGCCCTACGCCATCACCACGCCGTATCGCAACACCATCCCGGTAACCCACGAAGCACGCATGCCTGGCGACCTGTTCATGGAACGCCGCATTCGCTCGCTGGTACGCTGGAACGCCATGGCGATGGTAATGCGCACGAACTTGAAAGATTCTGACCTGGGCGGTCACATCTCCAGCTTCGCTTCCAGCGCAACCCTGTATGACATCGGCTTCAACTACTTCTTCCAGGCCCCGACCGAAGAACATGGCGGCGACCTGATCTACTTCCAGGGCCACACCTCGCCAGGCGTCTACGCCCGTGCGTTCATGGAAGGCCGCATCACCGAAGAACAAATGAACAACTTCCGCCAGGAAGTCGACGGCCAGGGCCTCTCGTCCTATCCGCACCCTTGGCTGATGCCTGATTTCTGGCAGTTCCCGACGGTATCCATGGGCCTGGGCCCGATCCAGGCGATCTACCAGGCACGCTTCATGAAGTACCTGGAAGCCCGTGGCTTCATCCCTGAAGGCAAGCAGAAAGTCTGGTGCTTCCTGGGCGACGGCGAGTGTGACGAGCCGGAATCCCTGGGCGCCATCTCCCTGGCCGGCCGCGAGAAGCTGGACAACCTGATCTTCGTCATCAACTGCAACCTGCAGCGCCTCGACGGCCCGGTTCGCGGCAACGGCAAGATCATCCAGGAACTCGAAGGCGTGTTCCGTGGTGCTCAGTGGAACGTGACCAAAGTCATCTGGGGCCGTTTCTGGGACCCACTGCTGGCCAAGGACGTCGACGGCATCCTGCAACGCCGCATGGACGAAGTCATCGACGGCGAGTACCAGAACTACAAGGCCAAAGACGGCGCGTTCGTACGTGAACACTTCTTCAACACGCCTGAACTCAAGGCAATGGTTGCAGACCTGTCCGACGACGAGATCTGGAAACTCAACCGTGGCGGCCACGACCCGTACAAGGTCTACGCGGCGTACCACGAAGCGGTCAACCACAAAGAACAACCGACCGTCATCCTGGCCAAGACCATCAAGGGTTATGGCACCGGTGCCGGCGAAGCGAAGAACACTGCGCACAACACCAAGAAAGTCGATGTCGACAGCCTGAAGTTGTTCCGCGACCGCTTCGACATCCCGGTCAAGGACGAAGAGCTGGAGAACCTGCCGTTCTTCAAGCCGGAGCCAAACAGCGCCGAAGCCCGCTACCTCAGCGAGCGTCGCACTGCACTGGGCGGTTTCGTGCCTCAGCGCCGCGCCAAGAGCTTCAACATCCCGACTCCGCCACTGGATACCCTCAAGGCAATCCTGGACGGCTCGGGCGACCGTGAAATCTCCACCACCATGGCCTTCGTGCGGATCCTCGCGCAGCTGGTCAAGGACAAGGAAATCGGCTCGCGTATCGTGCCGATCATCCCGGACGAAGCCCGTACCTTCGGTATGGAAGGCATGTTCCGTCAGTTGGGCATCTACTCCTCCGTCGGCCAGCTCTACGAGCCAGTCGATAAAGACCAGGTGATGTTCTACAAGGAAGACAAGAAGGGCCAGATCCTCGAAGAAGGCATCAACGAAGCGGGCGCCATGAGCTCCTTCATCGCTGCCGGTACTTCGTACTCCAGCCACAACCAGCCGATGCTGCCGTTCTACATCTTCTACTCGATGTTCGGTTTCCAGCGTATTGGCGACCTGGCTTGGGCAGCAGGCGACAGCCGTACCCGTGGCTTCCTGATCGGCGGTACTGCCGGGCGGACCACGCTGAACGGCGAAGGCCTGCAACACGAAGACGGTCACAGCCACATCCTGGCGGGCACCATCCCGAACTGCCGCACCTTTGATCCAACCTACGGCTATGAGCTGGCGGTGATCATCCAGGACGGCATGAAGAAGATGACCGAAGAGCAGCAGGACGTTTTCTACTACATCACCGTGATGAACGAGTCCTACCAGCAGCCAGCCATGCCGGCCGGTGTCGAGGAAGGCATCATCAAGGGCATGTACCTGCTCGAAGAAGACACCAAGGAAGCCGCTCACCACGTGCAACTGATGGGCTCCGGCACCATCCTGCGCGAAGTGCGTGAAGCTGCAAAAATCCTGCGTGAAGAGTTCAACGTCGGTGCTGACGTATGGAGCGTTACCAGCTTCAACGAACTGCGTCGCGACGGCCTGGCCGTAGAGCGCAGCAACCGCCTGCACCCAGGCCAGAAGCCTGCGCGCACCTACGTCGAAGAGTGCCTGGCTGGCCGTAAGGGTCCGGTTATCGCCTCTACCGACTACATGAAGCTGTTTGCTGAACAAATTCGTCAGTGGGTACCGTCCAAGGAATTCAAAGTCCTGGGCACCGACGGTTTCGGCCGTAGTGACAGCCGCAAGAAGCTGCGTCACTTCTTCGAAGTCGACCGTCACTTCGTGGTGTTGGCAGCCCTGGAAGCCTTGGCTGACCGTGGTGAAATCGAACCCAAGGTGGTAGCAGACGCTATCGTCAAGTTCGGGATCAACCCGGAAAAACGCAACCCACTGGACTGCTGAGGAGACTTTCTGTGAGCGAACTCATTCGCGTACCTGACATCGGCAGCGGTGAAGGTGAAGTAATTGAACTGTTTGTGAAGGTCGGCGACACCGTCGAAGCCGACCAGAGCATCCTGACCCTGGAATCGGACAAGGCGAGCATGGAAATCCCTGCTCCCAAGGCCGGCGTGGTCAAAAGCCTGAAAGTGAAGCTGGGCGACCGCCTGAAAGAAGGCGACGAACTGCTTGAGCTGGAAATCGAAGGTGCCGCTGATGCGGCCCCTGCGGCGGCCGCTCCTGCTGCTGCCCCGGCTCCTGCCGCCGAGAAGCCTGCCGCTGCTGCCGAGGCCCCTGCGGCTCCGGCGGCTGCACCTGCCGCCGAAACAGTCCAGGACATTCATGTTCCGGACATCGGTTCGTCGGGCAAGGCCAAGATCATCGAGCTGCTGGTTAAAGTCGGCGACACCGTCGAAGCTGATCAATCGCTGATCACCCTGGAGTCCGACAAGGCCTCCATGGAAATCCCTTCGCCGGCTGCCGGTGTGGTGGAAAGCATTGCCGTGAAGCTGGAAGACGAAGTCGGCACTGGTGACTTCATCCTCAAGCTGAAAGTAGCGGGCGCTTCGGCTCCTGCTGCTGCCGCTCCGGCCGCCGCTGCTCCGGCCGCCGCTGCTCCGGCCGCCAAGGCTGAAGCCGCACCGGCTGCTGCCGCGCCTGCGCCTGCTGCAAAAGCCGAGGCCGCACCGGCTCCGGCGGCTGCACCTGCGCCAAGCGGTGCCAAGGTTCATGCCGGCCCTGCCGTGCGCCAACTGGCCCGTGAATTCGGCGTCGAGTTGAGCGCGGTAACCGCCAGCGGTCCTCACGGTCGCGTGCTCAAGGAAGACGTGCAGGTTTACGTCAAATCCATGATGCAGAAGGCCAAGGAAGCTCCGGCTGCCGGCGCTGCTACCGGTGGCTCGGGCATTCCGCCGATCCGCACCGTCGACTTCAGCCGCTTCGGCGAAATCGAAGAAGTGCCGATGACCCGCCTGATGCAAATCGGCGCGGCCGGCCTGCACGCCAGCTGGCTGAACATCCCGCACGTGACCCAGTTCGACCAGGCCGACATCACCGACCTGGAAGCATTCCGCGTTGCGCAGAAAGCCGTGGCCGAGAAGGCCGGCGTGAAGCTGACCGTGCTGCCCCTGCTGCTCAAGGCTTGCGCACATTTGCTCAAGGAGCTGCCGGACTTCAACAGTTCGCTGGCGCCAAGCGGCAAGGCGATCATTCGCAAGAAGTACGTGCACATCGGCTTTGCCGTCGACACTCCGGATGGCCTGCTGGTACCGGTCATCAAGAACGTCGACCAGAAGAGCCTGCTGCAGCTTGCCGCTGAGGCTGCTGCACTGGCTGCCAAGGCCCGCGACAAGAAGCTCACCCCGGACGACATGCAGGGCGCGTGCTTCACCATCTCCAGCCTCGGGCACATTGGCGGCACTGGCTTCACGCCAATCGTCAACGCGCCGGAAGTAGCGATCCTGGGTGTTTCCAAGGCCACTATCCAGCCTGTGTGGGACGGTAAAGCGTTCCAGCCGAAGCTGATGCTGCCACTGTCGCTGTCCTACGATCACCGTGTGATCAACGGCGCGGCTGCCGCACGCTTCACCCAGCGCCTGAGCCAGTTGCTGAACGACATCCGCACCATCCTGCTTTAAGCCACAACAGGTCTTCTGCCCATGCAGAAGACCTGGCTTCAACGATTTCCGAGCGCCACGCTCGTACCTCAACCCCGCCAATTGGCGGGGCTTTTTTTGCCTGCTTTCCAGGGAAAACCTGGACACGGAAATCGAGGTTGTACACCGCCCATCACCCCGGTTGCAGAAAACCGCTCGCTGGCCGATAACCCACTTATAGCACTTAGCCTTCATCCTCTCTTGTCAGCCTGTGCTGCATGATGCAACCTTGCCGCAGGCAACAGTAAAGAGGGCGTGAGCCCGGCGCGATGCGCATTTTTCCAAGCGAGTTTCCCCATGAAAAGCCAACCCGATGTCGCCCGTACGGCGGCCGAGGTAGTGACGCAATTACCGGTGCCTTCGCGCCTCGGTATGCTGCGTTTCGAGCGGCTTAATGAGGCTAGCTGGGCCCTGCTGTACCTCGACCCCAATTGCGAACGCCAGTTCGGCCTGCCCGCGATGGAACTGTGCGCCCTGATCGGCTCGCCCTACGCCAGCCTGATGGAGCCCCAGGCGCGCTATCAGCTGCATGATGCGATCCAGGAACAGCTGACCATCAGCCCGCATTACCTGGTGCGCTACACCCTGCACACCAACGACGGCCCGTTGAGCCTGCTGGAACTGGGTGAAGCCTACAAACAACACAATCGTCACCTGCTGCGCGGCTACCTGATGGTGGTCGACGGCCTGTTCAGTGATCTCCCACCGGCCCCTGCGGCAGACCTGGAGAGCCAGAACAGCCGCTTGCAGATTGCCCTGGAACTCAACCAGCGCGCCCAGCAGGAACAACTGCAACACCTTGAGCGGGTACGCGCCCAGCAGGAATTGATCCTGCTGCTGGCCCGCCAGCGCTACAGCACCAACAACTCGCTGCAGGAAGCCGCCGAGCTGATTACCCGCAGTGCCTGCGATATCTACCAGATCGACTGCGCGAGCATCTGGAACCTCGAAAACCAGCATCTGGTGCCGATTTCCGCTTATCACCGCGCCGATCAGCAGCACCACCTGCCAGAGCCTATCGATGCCAGTGGCTTCCCGGATTACCTGGAAGCCCTGCAAACCAGCCGTGCGATCGACGCCACCAACGCCATGCGCGACCCACGCACGCGTGAAATGGCCGAGAGCCTGCGCCCGCGGGATATCCACGCCATGCTCGACGCCAGCATCCGCGTCGATGGCAACGTGGTCGGCGTGTTGTGCCTGGAGCAAAGTGGCAGCACCCGCGTCTGGCAGTCCGACGAGATCGCCTTTGCCGGCGAGCTGGCCGACCAGTTCGCCCAGGTGATCAACAACCACAACCGCCGCACCGCCACCAGTGCCCTGCACTTGTTCCAGCGAGCCGTGGAGCAAAGCGCCAATGCGTTCCTGCTGGTCAATTGCGACGGCGTGGTGGAATACGTCAACCCCAGCTTTACCGCGATCACCCAGTACAGCACCGATGAAGTCCACGGCCACCAGCTGTCGGAACTGCCGGCGCTGGAGAACCTAAGCGAGCTGCTGTTCGACGCGCCTTCAAGCCTGGCCAAGAGCAACAGTTGGCAAGGCGAGTTCAAGAGCAGGCGCAAAAACCTCGAACCCTACTGGGGCCAGTTGTCGATCTCCAAGGTTTATGGCGATAACCGTGAGTTGACCCATTACATCGGCATCTACGAAGACATCACCCAGACCAAGCTGGCCCAGCAGCGCATCGAGCGGCTGGCCTACACCGACAACCTGACCAACCT
This sequence comes from Pseudomonas sp. F9001, assembly GCF_013385435.1. Classification (NCBI taxonomy): domain Bacteria; kingdom Pseudomonadati; phylum Pseudomonadota; class Gammaproteobacteria; order Pseudomonadales; family Pseudomonadaceae; genus Pseudomonas; species Pseudomonas sp. F9001. The sequence continues at coordinate 115,852 of NZ_JACAPX010000024.1, read as the reverse complement.
GGGCAACCGCCCGGCGTTCATCCGCAACCTGGACGAACGCTTTGCCCGGGACAGCGACAGCCCCATCAGCCTGCTGCTGGTGGACATCGACAACTTCAAGCGGATCAACGACAGCCTCGGCCACCAGACCGGCGACAAGCTGCTGATCAGCCTGGCCCGGCGCCTGCGCAACAGCCTGACCGCCAGTGGCAGCCTGGCGCGATTTGCCAGTAACGAATTTGCCGTGCTGCTGGACGATACCGACCTTGAAACCGGCCAGCAGGTCGCCAGCCAGTTGCTGGCCACCCTCGACAAGCCGATGTTCGTCGACAACCAGCTGATCAGCGTCACCGGCTCCGTGGGCCTCGCCTGCGCGCCGCTGCATGGCCGCGACCCGCAGACCCTGATGCGCAACGCCGGCCTGGCGCTGCACAAGGCCAAGGCCAACGGCAAACACCAGGTGCAGGTATTTACCGAAGCGCTGAATGCCGAAGCCAGCTACAAACTGTTCGTGGAAAACAACCTGCGCCGCGCCCTGACCCAGAACGAACTGGACGTGTTCTACCAGCCCAAGCTGTGCCTGCGCAGCGGTCGTCTCCTGGGGATGGAAGCGTTGTTACGCTGGAACCATCCGGAAAAGGGCATGATCCGCCCCGATCAATTCATCAGCGTGGCGGAAGAGACCGGGCTGATCATCCCCATCGGCAAATGGATCGCCCGCCAGGCCTGCCGCATGAGCCGACAGCTGACCGCCGCCGGCATGGGCAACCTGCAAGTGGCGATCAACCTGTCGCCCAAGCAGTTTTCCGACCCGGACCTGGTGGCCTCGATTGCCACGATCCTCAAGGAAGAACAGTTGCCGGCCAACCTGCTGGAACTGGAGTTGACCGAAGGCCTGCTGCTGGAAGCCACCGAAGACACGCGCCTGCAACTGGACCAACTGAAGAGTTTCGGCTTGACCCTGGCGATGGATGACTTCGGTACCGGTTACTCGTCGCTGAGCTACCTGAAAAAATTCCCGATCGACATCATCAAGATTGATCGCAGCTTCATCCATGAAATCCCGGACAACCAGGACGACATGGAAATCACCTCGGCGGTGATCGCCATGGCCCACAACCTCAAGCTCAAGGTGGTGGCCGAAGGCATCGAGACCGCCGAGCAGCTGGCGTTCCTGCGCCGCCACCGTTGCGACGTCGGCCAGGGCTACCTGTTCGACCGGCCAATCCCGGGGGCCGAGCTGATGACGATGCTTAAACGCTATCCTCGCGGGCCAATCGCCTGACAGCGCGGTAACACTCGGGCACACTGGCAGTCTGAACTCTTACTTGTAACTCAATCTGACTGAGAGGACTGATCATGGTCTTGCGCTCGGAAATCCTGGTGAATAAAAACGTGCTTCCCACTCAAGAACAAGCTTTGCCTGGCCGTGAAACCCCGATGTCGCTGCCCGAGACGCACTTCGTCAACGGCAACCCGCTGCTGGGCCCCTTTGTCGACAACGTAGAGTTTGCGATCTTCGGCCTGGGTTGCTTCTGGGGTGCAGAGCGTCGTTTCTGGCAGCGCGACGGTGTGGTCAGCACGGTGGTGGGCTATGCCGGCGGCTACACGCCGAACCCGACGTATGAAGAAGTCTGCTCGGGCCTGACCGGCCACAGCGAAGTGGTGTTGGTGGTGTTTGACCAGGACAAGATCAGCTACGAAGAGCTGCTGAAAATGTTCTGGGAACTGCACAACCCGACCCAGGGCATGCGCCAGGGCAATGACATCGGCAGCCAGTATCGTTCGGTGATCTACGCGGTCAAGCCGGAGCACCTGGAGGCGGCGAAGGCCAGCGCAGAGGCTTATCAGGCGGAATTGACCAAGGCCGGCCTGGGCACCATCACCACCGAAATCGAAGAAGCGCCGACGGTGTATTTCGCCGAGGCGTACCACCAGCAGTACCTGGCGAAGAATCCGCAGGGTTACTGCGGAATCGGCGGCACCGGCGTGACCTGCCCGATCTAAGAGCGACACCGATAAAAATGTGGGAGCGGGCTTGCTCGCGAAAGCGGAGTGTCAGTCACTGAATGTGTTTCTGATACACCGCTTTCGCGAGCAAGCCCGCTCCCACATTGGGTCTTCAATACCTTGCGATTGTCTTACTCGGCGATAAGCCAATCCATCTGCCAGCCACCCTGGGTTTGCCCAAGCTGCTTGGACAACCACGGCAGCAGCTCACGCAACTCCTCCTCCAGCCCCCACGGCGGATTGGCAATCGCCAGACCCGAACCGGTCAGGGTGTTGGGCGTGTCCAGCGGATGCACCAGCAATTCCACCCGCAGCAACTTCGGCGCACCGGTACCGGCCAGGTCCTGGTAGAAGCGGCGCAGCATGCGCTGGTCCTTCACCGGGTACCAGATCGCAGCCACCGTCTGGCGCATCCGGCTCACGGCTTCCTTGAGGGACGCGGCGCAGCGCTGCATCTCGTCGAGCTTCTCGAACGGCGGGTCTATCAACATCAACGCACGCTTTTCCGGCACCGGCAGCAATGCCCGTGGCACGTGCCAACCTTCGCCAAGGTGGACTTTCACCCGACGATCACCCTTCATGTTGTCCTTGAGCAGCAGGCCGTCTTCCGGGTGCTTTTCGTTGAGCAATACGCGGTCCTGAGGACGAGTCAGGCGTCGCGCCAGCTCCGGCGAACCCGGGTAGTAGCGCAATTCGCCATCCGGGTTCATCTCGTGCAGCACACGCATGTAATCGGCGGTCAGCGGCGGCAGGTCGGCCTGGCCCCACAGGCGGGCGATGCCTTCCAGGTATTCACCGGTACGGTTCGCCTGGTCGCCCTGCAGGTCGTACAGACCAATGCCGGCGTGGGTGTCGAGATAGGCAAACGGCTGCTCCTTGCGCGACATCAGGGCGATGAGGCGGGTCAAGGTCAGGTGTTTGAAGACATCGGCGTGGTTGCCGGCGTGATAGGCGTGACGATAATTCATGGTTGCTCCTGCGCAGGGGGCGAAGTTTACCTTTTACGCAGGCAAAGGTGCAGGGCTGCGCGTCAGGTGGCGCTTATGCCGCAAACACAGGGGCGCTGCCGAAAATAGTCTAATTGGCGGTGCGAAAGCGGATTTATTGTGGCGAGCAATTATCCATGGAGGTCATAACAACTCATGAAAGACGCCACCATCGCTTTGCACCATGGCTTCAAGTCGGACCCGACTACCAAGGCCGTCGCCGTGCCGATCTACCAGAACGTCGCTTTCGAATTCGATAACGCCCAGCACGGCGCCGACCTGTTCAACCTCGACGTGCCCGGCAATATCTACACGCGCATCATGAACCCCACCAACGACGTGCTGGAGCAACGCATCGCGGCGCTGGAAGGCGGCATCGCGGCCCTGGCGGTGTCGGCCGGCAGCGCGGCGATCCACTACGCGATCCAGACCCTGACCCGTGCCGGTGACAACATCGTCACCACCCCGCAGCTGTACGGTGGCACCTACACCCTGTTCGCCCACTTGCTGCCGAGCTTCGGCGTTGACGTGCGCTTCGCCCGTGACGACTGCGCCGAAGCCATCGCCGAGCTGATCGATGACAACACCAAACTGGTGTACTGCGAGAGCATCGGCAACCCGGCAGGCAATATCATCGATATCGAAGCCCTGGCCAACGTCGCCCACGCCCGTGGCGTGCCGCTGATGGTGGACAACACCGTGGCCACGCCAATCCTGTGCAAGCCGATCCAGTTCGGCGCGGACATCGTCGTGCATTCGGTGACCAAATACGTGGGCGGCCACGGCAACTCACTGGGTGGCGTGATCGTCGACAGCGGCACCTTTCCCTGGACCCAGTACCCGGAGAAATTCCCCGGCCTCAACCAGCCGGAGCCGGCCTATCACGGTGTGGTCTACACCGAAAAATTCGGCCCGGCGGCGTTCATTGCCCGCGCCCGTACCGTGCCGCTGCGCAACACCGGCGCGGCCCTGGCGCCGATGAATGCATTCCTGCTGCTGCAAGGCCTGGAAACCCTGGCCCTGCGCATGGAGCGCCACACCGAAAACGCCTTGAAGATTGCCCACTTCCTGCAAGACCACGCACTGGTGGAGTGGGTCAGCTACGCCGGCCTGCCGGATCACCCCCACCACCACCTGGCGCAGAAATACATGCAGGGCAAACCGTCGGCGATTCTGTCCTTCGGCCTGAAGGGTGGTTATGAGGCGGGCGTGCGTTTCTACGATTCGCTGCAGATCTTCAAGCGCCTGGTGAACATTGGCGATGCCAAGTCCCTGGCCTGCCACCCGGCGTCCACCACCCATCGCCAGATGAATGAACAGGAGCAGGCGAAGGCCGGGGTGAAGCCGGAGATGATTCGCCTGTCTGTCGGCATTGAGGCGATTGAGGACCTGATCGAAGACTTGCAGCAGTCGCTGGCCTCAACCCAGCTCTGAGGCCAGCCAGGCGGCCAGCGCCTGATGGCTGACATCCGGCCGGCGCACGAAGTAGGCGACCTTGTGCTTCAAGGTCGCCGGCACAAAGGCGCTGTACAGGTCCGGGCGCTGTTCTTCCAGCCATTGCAACAGGTTGTCCACCTGCGTAACGCTCGATTGCTCACCCAGGCGCTGGAGAACATGCGGCGGCACTTGCCACCATGGGCCGGGCTTTGCCGCTCCCGCCGCCGTAACCGCTACCTCATGCTGGCGACCATTGATCCAGTAGCGACTGAACACCGGGAGCAACTCCTTTGCCTGTGGCCCCAGCGCCTGCAACACAGGCAGGACATAAGCACCGTCCCAGAAGCGAAAGAACACCGCCGGCCCTTCCGGCAACAGTACCTTGGTCAGGCTGCGCAGATGCTCGACGACGGTGTGCAAGGAACAGGACGATACCGCCAGCCAACCCCAGTCGATACCTTCGCATTCGGCGGCCCATTTCAGAAAAGCGCTGTCCACGGCGACCACCGCGACGTAGGGCATGACCTCCTCCCACGCTGCATACTCGCTGCCCGCCCAGATGGGGCTAAGTGCACGCCCGTCGGTACGCCGCCACGCATCGAGCGGTTTGCAGTCGCTGGCATTGCCCATCACCGCAAACAACTGCTCGCCCGCCTGCAACGGCGCAGCCTCAAGCCACTGCCCGGGAGAAATCATGGCGCACCCGCGGGCAGTGATGTATTGCGATGCAGGGGCGTATTGCACACGCCATTCCTGCAGCGCTCGCACTCTTCGCAAAAGGGTGCGCTGCGCTTCAGGCTTAACACCTGGACGGCACTCAACGGTGCAGGTATTACCGCCAGCAACTTTTCCTGCAGCCCCGGCGTCAGCGGCGCTCCCGCCGGTGCCGGGGCGCCGCCAAGCTGGATTTGCGTGCTGCTGAAAATCCCGCCCGCCGAAACGTTGATCCACTGCCCACCGGCCTGGAGGGTCACGCTGGCACCCGCATCAATAACGACGTTTTGCCCGGCACCGATGTGAATGGTCAACCCGGCACGTACCTGCTGGGAGCCCGCGACCATCAGGTGATCGTCCTGCTTGAGTTCGGTCAGGCGGTTGCCGTGGGTGGTGCGCTGTTCTTCGCCCTGAAGCTCGTGACGATCAAGGCCTTTGACGATCACATCGCGCTGGTTGTCGACCTGCACGTGCTGGTCGTGCAGTACATGCTGGGTCCAGTTGCGCTGGGCGCGCAGGTAGATTTCCTCGGCACCCTTGCGGTCCTCGATGCGCAGCTCGTTGTAGCCACCGCCGCCGGGGCTGGTCTGGCTACGGAAGATGCTGCGGGTCTTGTCGGCTGGCAGGTCCAGCGGCACCGGCGTGGCGGCATTGGCCAGGCAACCGACCACCAGCGGTGTGTCGGCGTCGCCGTCGACGAAACCCACCAGCACCTCCATGCCCACCCGCGGGATCAACACCGAGCCGTAGTGCTCATGGGCCCAGCCACTGGCCACCCGCAGCCAGCAACTGGAATGTTCGTCGTGCTCCCCGGCGCGATCCCAGGCCATCTGCACCTTGACCCGGCCATACTCGTCACAATGGATCTCGCTGCCTGCCGGCCCTGTAACCACGGCGTTTTGATAGCCAGACACCGGCGGTCGCGATACCAGCAGCGGTGTTCGAAACGGCACCTCCCATGGCGTTACGACAAAGTGATTGCTGTAGCCCTGAGCCGATTCATCACCTGAGGCGTCGATGGCCGACTCCTCCAGCACCTGAGGCTGGCGCCCTGCATGCGTCACCTGGGTGACCAGCCACAAATCATTCCATTCCTGGCGAGGATGCCCTTCCATCCTCAGGAACTGCCCGCTGACCAGGGACGGCTGGTCGCTATGGCCACTGGCCTGGCGAAAGTCACCGCGATGGCGCTCCAACCTACGTTGCGCCAGGTATTTACCATGAACGCGATCCGTAAAATTCCCGGGATAACACTGTTCCTCCAGCATGGGACGCTGGCCGCCGGACACCGTGCTTTCCAAGCTCAGGCGTGGCTTTCTGAAGTCGTAGTCCCGCAGATTCACATCGCTGGTACGGGTCTTCAACCGCAGGGTAAAACGCTTGATCACCGGCGTGTCGGCAACCATCCCCGAACCCGCCGCGTATTGAGTGGCTTGCTCAGGCTGGGCGAACACGCTCTGGTCATCGCCGAACACCAAAAGGTGGCGCTCGGGGTGGTGCTGGAAGTGGTAGTGAATGCCCGACTCGGCGCACAAGCGCTGGATGAACGCCAGATCGGTTTCGCCAAACTGAACGCAGTACTCACGCTCGGGGTACACCCCGCTCAGTTGAAACGAGAAGGCATCCGCCTGGATACCCTGCCCTTCCAGCACCAGTGCAATGATCTGCGGCACCGTCCGGTTCTGGAAAATCCGCTGGTGAGCGCTGTGCTCAAGATAAGCCAACTGCGGAACCAGCGTGATCTGATAACGCGTCAGGCGCTTGCCCGAGTCGCCTTGCGCCACCCGATAGACCTGGCCATGAATACCATGGCCATGCGCATCAAACCCCAGGAACGCCTGGCGATGCATCAAGCTTTCCAGGTCAAGGTCGGGTTGCTCGCTGACCAGTTCAAGGTCAAAGCGATAGGGCAGGCTGATGAATTCATCGCCCGTGAACTCACGTACCTTGAGATCACTGGGCACACCGTCGAGGGTCAGGCTAAAGGCACTTTGATTGGCAGGAGCGAACATCCGGTGTTTCTCTGCGAGTAGTGGGTGGCCGATTCTGCACCAGCTGTTTGCCGAGCTGAGTGCGCTGCAGGCAAATCAGTAAATCCCTACATCGCAGGCGCTTTAATCTTCATGTATCAGGCATCGAAGCCCTACCACCAGCGTGCTAGCGTATTCGTCCCCCGTCGCCCCATGACAATGGAAAAAACATGGCCACCCGCTACGCAAAAATCGTCCTGACCCTTGCCCTGGCAGCCTTCGCCACACTCGTGGCCTTCAGCAACATCACCGACTACGGCTCCAACTTTGCCTTCGTCAAACATGTGCTGAGCATGGACACCACCTTCCCCGGCAACGCCGCGATGTATCGCGCCATCACCACCCCATGGCTATGGCACGGTGCATATTGGCTGATCATCGCCGGTGAAGCACTGACGGCCGTGCTGCTGGCGCGTGGAGCACTGGCCTTGTGGCGGGCTCGTCGTGCCACAGGTATCGACTTCAATCGCGCCAAGAAAAGCGCAATCGTCGGGCTGACCCTGGGTTTCGTGGTGTGGTTCTTCGGCTTTATGGTGATCGGCGGCGAGTGGTTCCTGATGTGGCAATCCCATCAGTGGAACGGCCAGGAAGCGGCGTTCAAGTTCTATATGGCGATCCTGGGTGTGCTGATTTTTCTCAACCAGCCGGACACTGACCACGACTGAAAAACCACGAATTCAAAATCGGTGGATGCCCTTTCACAAACTACTGTCAGATAGCTGACGGTAGTTTGTAGCCCTTTTCCCAAAGTATAAAAACCGCCTCACATTCAACGCTCACAGCCACCAGGCGAGCGCTTACATTGGCCGTTTACTTCAGTGATCATCTGAACCTGTGAAAACAACACTGCGAAATCTGGAAGGCAAAAAAAACGGCCCGTCATCCAAAAGATGCGGGCCGTTTTCACTTCAGCGGGCATTCAAGCCCCCGCCGATTACTTGTTGAGGTTGTAATCCGCCTCGGCTGCGTCAAACCGCTGAAGCATGCCAGCCGTCGGAGCACCCAGCTTGCTCACAAAGTAAATCGCCAGGCTGGCGAAGATGAAGCCCGGGATGATTTCGTACAGGCCAAACAGGCTGAAGTGCTTCCACACGATCACGGTGATCGCACCCACCAGGATGCCGGCCAATGCGCCATTACGCGTCATGCCTTTCCACAGTACGGAGATCAGTACCACAGGACCGAACGCAGCACCGAAACCGGCCCAGGCGTAGCTCACCAGGCCCAGTACGCGGTTTTCCGGGTTGGCGGCCATGGCGATGGCAATCAGCGCCACCAACAGCACCATGGCGCGACCGACCCATACCAGCTCGACCTGGGAGGCGTTTTTACGCAGGAAGGTTTTGTAGAAGTCTTCGGTGAGGGCACTGGAGCACACCAGCAACTGGCAGCTCAGGGTGCTCATTACCGCCGCCAGGATGGCCGACAGCAGCACACCGGCAATCCATGGGTTGAAGAGCAGCTTGGCCAGCTCGATGAACACACGCTCGTGGTTCTCGGTCACGGGACCGGCGACTTCCGGGTGCGCCGAGAAGTAGGCGATACCGAAGAAGCCCACCGCCACGGTGCCGCCCAGGCACAGGATCATCCAGGTCATGGAGATGCGACGTGCGTTGGCAATAGATTTCACCGAATCCGCCGCCATGAAACGCGCGAGGATGTGCGGCTGGCCGAAGTAACCCAGGCCCCAGCCCATCAGCGAAATGATGCCGATGAAGGTGGTGTTTTTCAGCATGTTGAAGTTGTCAGGGTTCTGCGCTTCGATCGCCAGGAAGGTGGTGTCGACGCCACCGGTGGCCAGCAGCACGATGATCGGGGTCAGCAACAAGGCGAAGATCATCAGCGTGGCTTGCACGGTGTCGGTCCAGCTCACGGCCAGGAAACCACCGACGAAGGTGTAGGCAATGGTTGCGGCAGCACCGGCCCACAGCGCGGTCTCGTAGGACATGCCGAAGGTGCTTTCAAACAGACGGGCGCCAGCCACGATGCCGGAAGCGCAGTAGATGGTGAAGAACACCAGGATCACCACCGCAGAGATGATTCGCAGCAGGCCGCTTTTATCTTCGAAACGGCTGGAGAAGTAATCCGGCAGGGTCAGGGCGTCGCCGTTGTGCTCGGTCTGCACCCGCAGGCGGCCGGCTACAAACAGCCAGTTCAGGTAGGCACCGACGATCAGGCCGATGGCGATCCAGCTTTCCGACAGGCCAGACATGTAGATCGCGCCGGGCAAGCCCATCAGCAACCAGCCGCTCATGTCCGAGGCACCGGCCGAAAGCGCGGTAACCACGCTGCCGAGGCTGCGACCGCCGAGGATGTAGTCGGAAAGGTTGTTGGTGGAGCGATAGGCCATGAAGCCGATCAGCACCATGGCAGCGATATAGATCACAAATGTGATCAGGGTAGGATTACTTACGCTCATTGAGTTACGCCCTGGCTTTGTTTTTATGTAGCGGCGGTCTGTCCGGACGGCCATCCACTTTGCTAGTGGATAGACGAAGCCTGGCGCCGCGCATTTATGACTGACGTTTCCCCAGGAAAGCCATCAGCCGATGAACCGTCAGTAAGAGGTTGCACCTTGGGCGCGAATGCTATTCAACAAAGCAAATAAGGTGCAACCAGTTTCTTGAGAATAAGTTGCACCTTGATGTATTTTGCGAAAAACACCGTGTTTTTGCTCCTTTTCGGAGCAAGAGCAGCCAAAGTCAGAAGCAAATGCACCAAGGCGCAGCCGATTCGGCTGCGGCGATAATTTTTCCCGATCAGCATCAAAAATTTCATGGATAAAAAGGGTTGCACCCGGTTGCACCTCTCTCGGCGCAAAGCTAATCTTGCCGCCAGCTGATGCCACGCAGTAGTGGCACCCATGAGGATAAAAAGATGGCTACGACCACCCTTGGGGTCAAACTTGACGACCCGACCCGCGAGCGCCTGAAGGCGGCCGCGACCTCCATTGATCGCACGCCGCACTGGCTGATCAAGCAGGCGATTTTCAATTACCTGGAGAAACTCGAGGGTGGTGCAACCCTGGCCGAGCTCAACGGCCTGGGCAGCAAGGACGCGGAAGAAGCCGGCGAGGTCCAGACCGACCACGCCCACCAGTGCTTCCTGGAATTTGCCGAAAGCATCCTGCCGCAATCGGTACTGCGCGCCTCGATCACCGCCGCCTACCGTCGCCCGGAGCCGGAAGTGGTGCCGATGCTGATCGAGCAGGCTCGCTTGCCCGCGGCAATGGCCGAGGCCACCAACAAGCTCGCCTCTTCGATCGCCGAGAAACTGCGCAATCAGAAAAGCGCCGGCGGCCGTGCAGGCATCGTCCAGGGCCTGCTGCAAGAATTTTCCCTGTCGTCCCAGGAAGGCGTAGCGCTGATGTGCCTCGCCGAAGCGCTGCTGCGCATCCCGGACAAGGGCACCCGCGACGCACTGATCCGCGACAAGATCAGCACCGGCAACTGGCACCCGCACCTGGGCAACAGCCCGTCGCTGTTCGTCAACGCCGCCACCTGGGGCCTGTTGCTGACCGGCAAACTGGTCGCGACCCACAACGAAGCCGGCCTGACCTCGTCCCTGAGCCGCATCATCGGCAAGAGCGGCGAGCCGATGATCCGCAAGGGCGTCGACATGGCCATGCGCCTGATGGGCGAGCAGTTCGTCACCGGCGAAACCATCGCCGAAGCCCTGGCCAATGCGAGCAAGTTCGAAGCCAAGGGCTTCCGCTATTCCTACGACATGCTCGGTGAAGCCGCACTTACCGAACATGACGCCCAGAAATACCTGGCCTCGTACGAACAAGCCATCCACTCGATCGGCAAGGCGTCCCACGGTCGCGGGATTTATGAAGGCCCGGGCATTTCCATCAAGCTTTCGGCCCTGCACCCGCGTTACAGCCGTGCGCAGTACGAGCGCGTGATGGACGAGTTGTACCCGCGCCTGCTGTCGCTGACCCTGCTGGCCAAGCAGTACGACATCGGCCTGAACATCGACGCCGAAGAAGCCGACCGCCTGGAGCTGTCCCTCGACCTGCTGGAACGCCTGTGCTTCGAGCCGCAACTGACCGGCTGGAATGGCATCGGTTTCGTGATCCAGGCTTACCAGAAGCGTTGCCCGTATGTGATCGACTACGTGATCGACCTGGCACGCCGCAGCCGCCACCGCCTGATGATCCGCCTGGTAAAAGGCGCGTACTGGGACAGCGAAATCAAGCGCGCCCAGGTCGAAGGCCTGGAAGGCTATCCGGTGTACACCCGCAAGGTGTACACCGACGTTTCCTACATTGCCTGCGCACGCAAACTGCTTTCGGTACCGGAAGTTATCTACCCGCAGTTCGCTACCCACAACGCCCACACCCTGTCGGCGATCTACCACATCGCCGGTCAGAACTATTACCCCGGCCAGTACGAGTTCCAATGCCTGCACGGCATGGGCGAGCCTCTGTACGAGCAGGTTGTAGGCAAGGTCTCCGAAGGCAAGCTGAACCGTCCGTGCCGCGTGTACGCACCCGTCGGCACCCACGAAACACTGCTGGCTTACCTGGTGCGTCGCTTGCTGGAAAACGGCGCCAACACCTCGTTCGTCAACCGTATTGCCGACCAATCCATCTCGATCCAGGAGCTGGTGGCCGATCCAGTGGCCAGCATCGAGCAGATGGCGACGCTGGAAGGCGGCTTCGGCCTGCCGCACCCGCGTATCCCTCTGCCCCGCGACCTGTATGGTGCCGAGCGCGCCAACTCCGCCGGTATCGACCTGGCCAACGAACACCGCCTGGCGTCGCTGTCCTGCGCCTTGCTGGCTACCGCGCATAACAACTGGAAATCCGCGCCGATGCTCGGTTGCGCTTCCAGCAATGAAGCGGCTGCACCGGTGTTGAACCCGTCAGATCTGCGTGACGTGGTCGGCCACGTACAGGAAGCAACTGTCGAAGACGTCGACAACGCCATCCAGTGCGCCCTGAACGCTGCGCCAATCTGGCAGGCCACCCCGCCCGCCGAACGCGCCGCGATCCTGGAACGTGCCGCCGACCTGATGGAAGGCGAGATCCAGCCGCTGATGGGCCTGCTGGCCCGCGAAGCCGGCAAGACCTTCGCCAACGCCATCGCCGAAGTGCGTGAAGCCGTGGACTTCCTGCGTTACTACGCGGTGCAGGCTCGCAACGATTTCACCAACGACGCTCACCGCCCGCTGGGTCCGGTGGTGTGCATCAGCCCGTGGAACTTCCCGCTGGCGATCTTCAGTGGCCAGGTCGCCGCTGCACTGGCCGCCGGCAACCCGGTACTGGCCAAGCCTGCCGAGCAAACACCGCTGGTGGCCGCACAAGCCGTGCGCCTGCTGCTGGAAGCCGGGATTCCGGAAGGCGTGCTGCAACTGCTGCCGGGCCAGGGCGAAACCGTCGGTGCGCGCCTGGTGGGTGATGATCGCGTCAAGGGCGTGATGTTCACCGGTTCCACCGAGGTTGCGCGCTTGCTGCAACGCAGTGTCGCCGGCCGTCTGGATGCACAGGGTCGTCCGATTCCGCTGATCGCCGAAACCGGTGGCCAGAACGCAATGATCGTCGACTCCTCGGCGCTCACCGAACAAGTGGTGATCGACGTAGTGTCCTCGGCCTTCGACAGTGCCGGCCAACGTTGCTCGGCCCTGCGCGTACTGTGCTTGCAGGAAGATTCCGCTGACCGCGTCATCGAAATGCTTAAAGGTGCCATGGCTGAATGCCGCCTCGGCAACCCGGAGCGCCTGTCGGTGGACATTGGCCCGGTGATCGACGCCGAAGCCAAGGCTGGCATCGAGAAACATATCCAGGCCATGCGCGACAAAGGCCGCAACGTTTACCAGGTCGCCATTGCCGATAGCGAAGAGATCAAGCGCGGCACCTTCGTGATGCCAACCCTGATCGAACTGGAAAGCTTCGACGAACTGCAACGGGAGATCTTCGGCCCGGTGCTGCACGTGGTGCGCTACAAGCGCAAAGAGATCGACCAGCTTATCGGCCAGATCAATGCCTCCGGCTATGGCCTGACCCTGGGCGTGCACACCCGCATCGACGAGACCATCGCCAAGGTGATTGACAACGTCCATGCCGGTAACGTCTACGTTAACCGCAACATCGTGGGCGCCGTGGTCGGTGTGCAGCCGTTCGGTGGCGAAGGCTTGTCAGGCACTGGCCCGAAAGCTGGCGGCCCGCTGTATCTGTACCGTTTGCTGTCGACCCGTCCTACGGACGCCATCGAGCAATCCTTCGTCCGTGGTGATGCACTGGCCGCACCGGATGTTCGCCTGCGGGATGCCATGAGCAAGCCGCTGACCGCCCTGAAAGCCTGGGCCGACAGCAGCAAGCTCAGCGACTTGAGCGCCCTGTGCGTGCAGTTCGCCGCGCAATCCCAAAGCGGTATCACCCGCCAACTGGCCGGCCCGACCGGCGAGCGCAACAGCTACGCCATCCTGCCCCGCGAGCACGTGTTGTGCCTGGCGGAAGTGGAAGGCGACCTGCTGACGCAACTGGCGGCCGTGCTGGCAGTCGGCGGCTCGGCGGTATGGCCGGAAACTGAATTGACCAAGGCCGTGTTCGCACGCTTGCCGAAGGATATTCAGGCGAAGATCGCGCGGGTGGCTGACTGGACCAAGGATGAAACCGTGTTTGATGCCGTGCTGCATCACGGTGATTCCGACCAACTGCGCGGGGTTTGCCAGCAAGTGGCCAAGCGTGGCGGGGCGATTGTCGGGGTTCACGGTTTGTCTTCGGGCGAAACCGGGATTGCCCTGGAGCGTCTGGTGATCGAGCGGGCGTTGAGCGTCAACACCGCTGCGGCGGGCGGCAACGCCAGCCTGATGACCATCGGCTAACTGAAGAAACGCGGTAAAACTGTGGGAGCGGGCTTGCTCGCGAATGCGGAGTGTCAGTCACCGGAGGTACTGACTGATCCACCGCATTCGCGAGCAAGCCCGCTCCCACATTGACCGCGTTCCACCTTCGAGCCGCGTTTTGCCCCTCCATCACCCAGATCAATCTTGCTATCCAGCCTCTATTTGCGCACTTAGACTCAGGCCCATTCCCACACAGGTAAGCCGCCATGTCCGAGACGCTGCTCAGTTCCCGCAATCTGGCTTTCGAGCTGTATGAAGTCCTCGATGCCGAGGGCCTGACCCAGCGCGAGCGGTTTGCCGAACACAACCGTGAAACCTTCGACGCCGCCATCGGCACCGCCCGCAGCATTGCCGAGAAGTTCTTCGCCCCGCATAACCGAAAGGGCGACGAGAACGAACCCCGCTACGAGAACGGTCAGGCGATTCTGATTCCTGAAGTGAAACCGGCGGTGGAGGCCTTTCTTGAAGCCGGCTTTCTCAACGCCGCCCGCAGCTTCGACGCTGGCGGCATGCAATTGCCAACCCTGCTGTCCCAGGCCTGTTTCGCACACTTCCAGTCAGCCAACGCGGCTTCCACGTCGTACCCGTTTCTGACCATGGGCGCCGCCAACCTGATCGAGAGCTTCGGCACCGAGGAGCAGAAACAACGCTTCCTGCAACCAATGATCGAAGGCCGCTTCTTCGGCACCATGGCCTTGACCGAGCCCCATGCGGGCTCATCGCTGTCGGATATTCGTACCCGCGCAGAGCCGGCGGCTGATGGCAGCTATCGCCTCAAGGGCAACAAGATCTTCATCTCCGGCGGCGATCACCCGCTATCGGAGAACATCGTGCACATGGTGCTGGCCAAGCTGCCGGACGCACCTGCCGGGGTGAAGGGCATTTCGCTGTTTATCGTGCCCAAGTTCCTGGTCAACGAGGACGGCAGCCTGGGCAAGCGCAACGATGTGCTGCTGGCCGGGCTGTTTCACAAGATGGGCTGGCGTGGCACCACCTCGACCGCGTTGAATTTCGGCGATAACGGCGAGTGCGTCGGCTACCTGGTGGGCCAGCCGCATCAGGGCCTGAGTTGCATGTTCCAGATGATGAACGAAGCGCGGATCGGCGTGGGCATGGGCGCGGTGATGCTGGGTTACGCCGGCTACCTGTATTCCCTGGAATATGCCCGTGAACGTCCCCAAGGCCGCTTGCCCGACAGCAAGGATCCCAACACCGCGCCGGTGTCGATCATCCAGCACGCTGATATCAAACGCATGCTGTTGACCCAAAAAGCCTACGTGGAAGGCGCCTTCGACCTTGGCTTGTACGCCGCGCGCCTGTTCGACGACACCACCACCCTGGAAACCGAAGCTGCGCGCAAACAGGCCCACGAACTGCTGGACCTGCTGACGCCGATCGTCAAATCCTGGCCATCGGAGTTTTGCCTGAAGGCCAACGAACTGGCGATCCAGATTCTTGGCGGCCATGGTTACACCCGCGAATACCCGGTGGAACAGTACTACCGCGACAACCGCCTGAACCCGATCCATGAAGGCACCCACGGCATTCAGTCGCTGGACTTGCTCGGGCGCAAGCTGGCGCAGAACGGCGGTGCGGGCTTGAAGCAACTGATCCGCCTGATCGCCGAGACGGGCGCACGAGCACAGGAATACCCGTCACTGACCGCCTTGCGGGAACCGCTGGAACAACTGGTGGCGCGCCTGCAAGAGGTCACCCTCGGCCTGTTGACGGATCTCGCCCAAGGCAAGGTCAACAGCAGCCTGGCGAATTCGGCGCTGTACCTGAAAGTGTTCGGGCATACGGTGATTGGCTGGCGCTGGCTGGAACAGGCGATTCGCGCCGAGGAAGGGCTGGCCAGGGGCAATGCTGCCGATGTCGCCTTCTATAAGGGCAAGCTCCAGGCCGCCCGGTACTTCCTGACGTGGGAAATACCGGGCTGCCATCATGAACTGGCGATTCTCGAGGCACGCGATGACACGTGCCTGGGGATGCAGGATGAGTGGTTCTAAGGCGTTCCGATTGCCTTGGAAATCACCTCGACCGTGGCGCTGACTTGCTCTTGGTAACGGTCGAGTTCCTGCTGATGGTGCTTTTGCATTTCGATCTGCTCGGCGCACAGGTTCAGCGCCGCCAGCACCAATAGCTTGTCACCGATCAACGTCGGGTACTTTTTCTTGGTGGTGGCCAGGGATGCCTTGAGCATCGTCACGGCGCTCATCAGGGTGTTGTCTTCCCCCTCCGGTGCCTTGATCGAGTAATCCTCACCGAGAATCGAAACGACCTTTATCCCTTCATTCATGCGCTGACAGGACCTGCGCTCACACGCTCAACCAACGCCTGGATACGGGCAGCGGTGGCGCCCTGCTTTTCTTCCTGTTCCATCAGGTTCAGCTGCAAGCTGTCGTTTTCATCCTTGGCGCGAGCCAGTTCGGCCTTGAGGGATTCGTTGGTGCCCAGTAGATCCTGGTTCTGCTGTACCAGGTCGCTGACCAGTTGTTCCAATTGGCTGAGGGATGCTTCTAACATTTTGATTTCTCGGGCTTTTTCAAAGGGCGGTGACGATAAAGAAAATTCACCTCGGATGCCAGGGTTATCCCTGGCGCGGGGCCTTGATTTTACAGGGCAGGCCACGCTTTCGAGCCTTAGTGACTGCATTTATGGCATCTGGTTCCTGAATCCCGTCGGCCCGCCCCGATCTGCGACAAAAGCGCGCACCCCCTCAAGACTTTAGTCGTATGACCGATAGGTCATGGACACCCCGCTCAAACCCCGCATGGATCGCGCTTCTCCCCAGGATCACAACATGTCTCTTCGTAATATGAATATCGCGCCGCGGGCCTTTCTCGGCTTCGCGTTGATTGGCGCGCTGATGTTGTTTCTCGGTGTGTTCGCCCTGAACCAGATGAGCAAGATCCGTGCGGCGACGGAAGACATCACCCTTAGCAGCGTGCCGAGCATTCGCGCCCTGGACGAGTTCACTCAACTGACCCTGCGCCTGCGGGTGCTGTCGTATCGCCTGCTGACCAACCGCGAGCCTGACGTCCAGCAAAAGACCCTTGAGTCTTTTGACGTGCGCAATCAGCAGATTCGTACGGCCCAGGCGGTCTACGAGAAGTTGATCGACAGCAGCGAAGAACGTGCTGCCTACGATGAATACGTGCGTCTGCTGGCCCAGTACCATCAGATTGAAGAGCGCATGAAGAGCCTGTCACGGGCCAATCAGGTGGAAGAGCTGCGCACGCTGCTGAATACCGAGCTGCTGAACAACTCGGATCAGGTGAACGCCGTACTGAACCGCCTGCTGGACATCAACAACAAGATGGCGCTGGCCACCAACCAGCAAGCTGCCGACCAGTACGACCTGGCGTTTGAGCTGGTGGTGATCCTGCTGATCCTGGCCACTGCATTGACCATGCTGTTCGCCTGGCTGCTGACCCGCAGCATTACCCAGCCGATCGCCCAGGCCCTGGATGCCGCCGAGGAAATCGCCGAAGGCAACCTGACGCGCCCGATCAAGGTGGAAGGCCACGACGAAGCCGGCCGACTACTGTTGGCAATGGCCAAGATGCAGGACAAATTGAAGGACACCTTGCAGCGCATTTCCGGCTCGGCCACCCAATTGGCCTCCGCCGCGGAAGAGCTGAATGCCGTGACCGACGAAAGCGCCCGTGGCCTGACCCAGCAAAACAACGAAATCGAACAGGCCGCCACGGCGGTGAACGAGATGACCAGCGCGGTTGAAGAAGTGGCCCGCAACGCGGTCAGCACTTCCGAAGCCTCGAAGAACGCCACGTCGTCTGCGGGCGATGGACGTGATTTGGTGCAGGAAACCGTCAGCGCCATTGAACGCATGAGCAGCGACGTGCAAGCCACTGCCACCTTGATCGGCAACCTGGCGGAAGAGTCCCGGGACATCGGCAAGGTGCTGGACGTGATTCGTGGCTTGGCTGACCAGACCAACCTGCTGGCCCTGAACGCCGCGATTGAAGCGGCGCGTGCCGGTGAAGCCGGGCGTGGTTTTGCGGTGGTGGCGGATGAGGTGCGGGCCCTGGCCCATCGCACCCAACAGTCCACCAGCGAAATCGAGCGGATGATCGGCAGCATTCAGGCCGGTACCGAGCATGCAGTGGATTCTATGCGCAACAGCACCGAGCGGGCGGAATCGACGTTGAACATCGCCAAGGGTGCGGGGATGTCGCTGGACACCATCAACACTGCCATCGTTGAAATCAACGAGCGCAACCTGGTGATCGCCAGTGCCGCTGAAGAGCAGGCGCAGGTGGCGCGGGAAGTGGATCGCAACCTGGTGAATATTCGTGACTTGTCGGTGCAGTCGGCAACCGGCGCCAGCCAGACCAGTGCGGCGAGCAGTGAGCTGTCGCGGTTGGCGGTGGATTTGAACGGGATGGTGGGGCGGTTCAGGCTTTAACGGATACCGCAGGGCTAAAAATGTGGGAGCGGGCTTGCTCGCGAATGCGGTGGATCAGCTACGCATAAGGCGACTGACACACCGCTTTCGCGAGCAAGCCCGCTCCCACATTGAATATGCGCCAGCCATTCAAAACCTTTTTGACAGCACAGCAATTCAACAGGTTAGAATCGCTGGCACGCAGACTGCATGGTCAGTTTGCGCCTCGTCTTTCCTGCTCATGGAGTACTGCCTTTGAATGCGACGACCATCAACAGCCTGTTCTTGATCGGCGCGTTGCTGGTAGGTGCGAGCATTCTGGTGAGTTCTCTTTCGTCCCGCCTGGGGATTCCGATCCTGGTAATCATCCTGGCCGTGGGCATGATCGCCGGCGTCGACGGCGGCGGCATCATCTTCGATAACTACCCGACTGCCTACCTCGTGGGCAACCTCGCCCTGGCCGTGATCCTGCTCGACGGCGGACTGCGAACGCGGGTAGCCAGTTTCCGTGTAGCCCTCTGGCCTGCGTTGTCCCTGGCGACGGTCGGGGTGCTGATCACCACCGGCCTCACCGGCATGGCAGCCGCCTGGCTGTTCAACCTCAACATCATTCAAGGCCTGCTGATCGGCGCCATCGTCGGCTCCACGGACGCCGCAGCGGTGTTCTCGCTGCTGGGCGGCAAAGGCCTGAACGAACGGGTCACCGCCAGCCTGGAAATCGAATCCGGCAGCAACGACCCGATGGCGGTGTTCCTCACCGTCACCCTGATCGACATGCTCGCCAGCGGCCAGACCGGCCTGCACTGGAGCCTGTTGGGCCACCTGATCCGCGAGTTCGGCATCGGCGGCATCATCGGCCTGGGCGGCGGCTGGTTGATGCTGCAGATGGTCAACCGGATCAACCTGGCCAACGGCCTGTACCCGATCCTGGTGATTTCCGGCGGCCTGGTGGTGTTCGCCCTGACCAACGCCCTGCACGGCAGCGGCTTCCTCGCCGTTTACCTGTGCGGCCTGGTGATCGGCAACCGTCCGGTGCGCAGCCGACACGGCATTTTGCATATGCTCGACGGCATGGCCTGGCTCGCGCAGATCGGCATGTTCCTGGTGCTGGGCCTGCTGGTCACGCCCCATGATTTGCTGCCCATCGCGCTGCCGGCCCTGGGCCTGGCGCTGTGGATGATTCTCTTCGCACGGCCACTGTCGGTGATCGTCGGCCTCTTGCCGTTCAAGGCCTTCCATGGCCGAGAGAAAGCCTTTATCGCCTGGGTCGGCCTGCGCGGTGCGGTACCGATCATTCTGGCGGTGTTCCCGCTGATGGCCGGCCTGCCCCACGCGCAGCTGTACTTCAACCTGGCGTTCTTTATCGTGCTGGTGTCTTTGCTGGTGCAGGGTACGAGCCTGCCGTGGGTCGCCAAACTGTTGAAAGTGACGGTACCGCCAGAGCCGGCGCCAATTTCCCGGGCGGCCCTGGAAGTGCACGTCACCAGCGAGTGGGAGCTGTTCGTCTACCGCCTGGGCGCCGAAAAATGGTGCATCGGCGCCGCCCTGCGGGAGCTGAAAATGCCCGAAGGCACGCGGATCGCCGCGCTGTTTCGTGGCCAGCAACTGCTCCATCCGTCGGGTAGTACGGTGCTCGAAGTCGACGATCTGCTGTGCGTAATCGGCCATGAACACAACTTGCCGGCCCTCGGCAAACTGTTCAGCCAGGCACCACAACGGGGCCTCGACCTGCGCTTCTTCGGTGACTTCGTCCTGGAAGGCGACGCCCAGCTGGGCGCGGTTTCGGCCCTGTACGGGCTCAAGCTCGAGGGCATCGACCCGGATATGCCACTGAGCCGCTTCATCACCCAGAAAGTCGGCGGCGCGCCGGTCGTCGGCGACCAGGTGGAGTGGAACAACACCATCTGGACCGTCGCGGTTATGGACGGGAACAAGATCGGCAAAGTCGGCGTCAGATTCCCCGAAGGAAGTCGCCCGGGCCCCGGACTCTTCCTCTAAACTGCGGGGCGACGGCGCGCCAGTCGATGTCGGGACGCCCCCTATTTTTCACCTTGCTCGACCGGTCTCTATGACAACCCTGCGCACTTTTCTCGCCACTGCCCTGCTGGGCCTGACTCTCTGCGTCGGCACCGTACACGCGGCCGACCCGCCCAGCATCGATTCCGTCCAGCAAACCCTGGACAAGCTGCCGGACCGCAAACTGCCCGACGCCGACATGAAGGCGCTGCAAAGCATCCTGCAGCAAACGCTCACCTTCCTGGGCAACCAGCAGGACTACCAGCAGCGCCTGGTGGACCTCAAGCGCCAGCTCGAAGACGCGCCGCGCCAGACCGTCGACAACCAGCGCGAACTGACCCGCCTCAAGGCCACCAAGGTGATTCCGGTCGCCCAGCGCTACGCCACCTTGCCCGTGCCGCAACTTGAACAACTACTGGTGCAGCGCACCACCCAGCAAGGCGACCTGCAAAAGGAACTGGCCGACGCCAACAGCCTGACCATCGCGGCCCAGACCCGTCCCGAGCGCGCCCAGACCGAAATCAGCAGCAGCCAGACACGTATCCAGCAGATCAACGCGACTCTCAAGGCAGGCAAGGACAACGGCAAGACCCTCAGCGGCGACCAGCGCAACCAGCTGAATGCCGAGTTGGCCGCCCTCAACGCCCTGATTCCCCTGCGCCGCCAGGAACTGGCCGGCAACAGCCAACTGCAAGACCTGGGCAACAGCCAGCACGACCTGGTGCTGGAAAAGACCGCGCGCCTGGAGCAGGAAATCCAGGACCTGCAAACCCTGATCAACCAGAAACGCCTGGCCCAGTCCCAGGAAACCGTGACCCAGCAGTCCATCGAAGCCCAGAAGGCCGGTGGCAGCAGCCTGCTCGCCACGGAAAGCGCGGCCAACCTGAAACTGTCCGACTACCTGCTCAAAAGCACTGACCGGCTCAACGAGCTGACCCAGAAAAACCTGCAAACCAAGCAGCAACTGGACAGCGTGACCCAAAGCGACTCGGCGCTGGACGAGCAGATCAACGTGCTCAAGGGCAGCCTGCTGCTGTCCAAGATCCTCTACAAACAGAAGCAGGCCCTCCCGCGCCTGACCGTAGACCGCGACCTGGCAGATGACATCGCCAACATTCGCCTGTACCAGTTCGAGGTCAATCAACAGCGCGAACTGATCAGCACCCCGAGCACCTACGTCGACAGCTTGCTGGCCAACCAGCCGGCCGACCAGGTGACGCCACAACTGCGGCGCACCCTGCTGGAACTGGCGATCACCCGCAGCGACCTGCTGGAGCGCTTGAGCCGGGAACTGAGCGCACTGCTCAACGAATCCATCACCCTGCAACTGAACCAGAAACAACTGCTGAGCACCGCCACCACCTTGCGGGCGACCCTCGACGAACAGATGTTCTGGATTCCCAGCAACAAGCCGCTGGATACCGAATGGCTGGAAACCGTACCGGCGCACCTGAGCAAACAGGTCAATACCCTGCCGTGGGCCTCCAGCGTCAGCGAGCTGTATGACGGCCTGACCCAGCGCCCGCTGCTGTTCCTGCCCCTGCTGTTGTTGATCGGCGCGCTGCTGTGGCGTCGCAGCTACCTGTATGCCCGGCTGAAAAAAATCCATATGGACATCGGCCACTTCAAACGCGACAGCCAGTGGCACACGCCGGTGGCGATCCTGGTGAATATCGCGCTGGCGATGCCGGTGGCCCTGGGCCTGGCACTCTGCGGCTATGCGCTGCAGATCGACGCCCGCGGGCAAAACGCCAACCTCGGCGCCGCCCTGCTGCAGATCGCCCAGGCGTGGCTGGTGTTCTACACCGCGTATCGGATCCTCGCGCCCGGCGGCGTCGCCGAGTTGCACTTCCGCTGGGAAAAACCCCAGGTCGAATTCCTCCAGGGCTGGGTACGCAAGCTCGGGCTCGTGGTACTGGCGTTGGTGGCCGTGGTGGCCATCGCCGAGCATCAGCCGGCAGCGCTGGCCGACGATGTGCTGGGCATCGGCGTGGTACTGACCTGCTACGCACTGATGGCGTGGCTGCTCGGGCGCCTGCTGCTCAACAGCCCGACTCATGAAAAAGCCTCGCTGTTTCGCAAGGCCGTGGGCCTGGTGTTTACGGCACTGCCGGTGGCGCTGTTTATCGCCGTATGCTTTGGCTACTACTACACCGCCCTCAAGCTCAGCGACCGGCTGATCAACACCTTGTACCTGCTGATGTTCTGGCTGGTGATCGAAGCCACCTTCGTACGTGGCCTGGGCGTTGCGGCACGGCGCCTGGCCTATGCGCGGGCCCTGGCCAAACGCCAGGCCGCCAAGGAAGCCGGTGAGGGTGAAGCAGTGATCGAAGAGCCGACCCTGGACATCGAACAGGTCAACGAACAGTCGATGCGACTGATTCGCCTGGCGCTGCTGGGCGGCTTTATCGCTGCGTTGTACTGGGTGTGGTCCGACTTGATCTCGGTGTTTTCCTACCTGGACAACGTCACCCTCTACGAATACACCAGCGGCACCGGCGCCAATATCAGCATGGTGCCCATCAGCATCGGCGACTTGCTCGGCGCCCTGATCATCATCGGCATCACCTTCGCCCTGGCGCGCAACCTGCCCGGCCTCCTGGAAGTGTTGGTGCTGTCCAAGCTCGACCTGGCCCAGGGCAGCGCCTACGCCACCACCACCTTGCTGTCCTATGTGATTGCCGGCGTCGGGTTTGTCTCCACCCTGTCGACCCTCGGCGTGAGCTGGGACAAGTTGCAATGGCTGGTGGCCGCGCTGTCGGTGGGGTTGGGGTTCGGGATGCAGGAAATCTTCGCCAACTTCATCTCCGGCATCATGATCCTGTTCGAGCGCCCGGTACGGATCGGCGACACCATCACCATCGGCAACCTGTCGGGCACGGTGAGCAAGATCCGCATCCGTGCCACCACCATCACCGACTTCGACCGCAAGGACATCATTGTCCCGAACAAGACGTTCATCACCGGGCAACTGATCAACTGGTCGCTGACCGACACCATCACCCGGGTCACCCTGAAACTGGGCGTGGACTACGGCTCGGACCTGGACCTGGTGAAGGAATTGCTGCTCAAGGCCGCCGCCGAAAACCCACGCGTGCTGAAGGACCCGGCGCCCCACGTGTACTTCCTCAACTTCGGTGAAAGCACCCTCGATCACGAACTGCGCATGCATGTACGGGACCTGGGCGACCGCAACCCGGTGATCGATGAGGTCAACCGCTTCATCAACCGCGAGTTCAAGAACCACCACATCAACATCTCGTTCCGGCAGATGGAGGTTTACCTGAAGAACCTGCATGGCCAGGAATACAAGCTGGTGCCGGTGGAAGAAGAAAACCGGACCATCTTGCCGCCCGCCCAGGACCAGGACCTGCCCGAGCCGCCGCCCGCCAAACTCGACTAAACGCGCTATCCCCAGCAGAATGGTCGGACATTCTGCTCAGGAGATGGCCGTTGAAAGCCCTCGACGAACTGACCTTCGACAACCGCTTCGCCCGCCTGGGCGACGGTTTCTCAACCCATGTGCTGCCCGAGCCCATCGACGAACCGCGTTTAGTGGTGGCGAGCGAGGCAGCCATGGCGCTGCTGGATCTCGACCCTGGCGTGGCCGAAACGCCGGTGTTTGCCGAGCTGTTCGGCGGGCACAAGCTGTGGGCCGAGGCCGAGCCGCGGGCGATGATCTATTCCGGGCATCAGTTTGGCTCGTACAACCCGCAACTGGGGGATGGCCGCGGATTGTTGCTGGGCGAGGTGTACAACCAGGCCGGCGAGCATTGGGACCTGCACCTCAAGGGTGCCGGGCAAACCCCGTACTCGCGCATGGGCGATGGTCGTGCGGTGTTGCGCTCGTCGATCCGGGAGTTTCTGGCGTCGGAAGCACTGCATGCGCTGGGCATTCCCAGCAGTCGTGCGCTGTGTGTGATCGGTTCCACCACGCCGGTGTGGCGCGAGAAACAGGAGCGCGCCGCCATGGTGCTGCGCCTGGCCCACAGCCACGTGCGCTTTGGGCATTTCGAATATTTCTACTACACCAAGAAGCCTGAATTGCAGAAGCAATTGGCGGAGCACGTGCTGTCCCTGCACTTCCCGGAATGCATGGAACAGCCCGAGCCGTACCTGGCGATGTTCCGCGAAATCGTCGAGCGTAATGCCGAGTTGATCGCCAAGTGGCAGGCCTATGGGTTCTGCCATGGAGTGATGAACACCGACAACATGTCGATCCTCGGCATCACCTTCGACTTCGGGCCGTTTGCATTTTTGGACGATTTCGACGCGCAGTTCGTCTGCAACCACTCCGACCATGAAGGGCGTTATTCCTTCAGCAACCAGGTGCCGATCGGGCAGTGGAACCTGAGCGCACTGGCCCAGGCGTTGACGCCGTTTATCAGCGTCGAGGCGCTGCGGGAAACGCTGGGGCTGTATCTGCCGTTGTTCCAGGCCCACTACCTGGACCTGATGCGCCGCCGACTGGGCCTCACCACCGCCGAAGATGACGATCAGAAACTGGTGGAGCGCCTGCTGCAACTGATGCAGAACAGCGGCGTCGACTACACCCTGTTCTTCCGCCGGCTGGGGGATGAATCCGCCGCATTGGCCGTGGCGCGGTTGCGCGACGACTTTGTCGACCTCAAGGGGTTTGATGGGTGGGCGGATCTGTACAAGGCGCGCGTGGAGCGCGACGCCAGCGGCACAGAAGAACAGCGACGTGAGCGGATGCATGGGGTGAATCCGCTTTATATCCTGCGCAACTATTTGGCGCAGAACGCCATCCAGGCGGCGGAGCTTGGGGATTACAGCGAAGTGCGCCGGCTGCATGAAGTGCTGACCAAACCGTTTGAAGAGCAGCCGGGGATGGAACAATACGCCCAGCGGCCGCCGGATTGGGGGAAGCATTTGGAGATTAGTTGTTCTTCATAGCGCGACCTAGATAAAGGTCTCCACTGAAACCCCAAAGCGCTCCGCCAGCCAACGAATCTGCCGCAGGTTGAGCTGGCGTTTGCCACTAAGTACTTCAGAGACAACCGACTGCGCACCAACGCCCGGGAGATCACTTTGGGTCAAGCCATGCTCTCGCATCATTGAACGTAGCACTTCAACGCCACTGGCAACGGGCATCGGCCGGTGCTCGAGATCGTAGGCCTCGATCCAGTCACTGAGGATATCCACCAGGCTCATGAGCGGGCTGGATTCATCTTCGCCTATCAGGTCCAGCAATTCGTCGAGGGCGCTGACCAAGGTATCGTAGTCCGCCTCGTTTCTTGGCTTGCGCAGCAATGACGAAACAAATTGCCAGTGTTCGGCAGCCTGCCTGATGAGTGCGCTCATCTGATTTTCTCCTTCCATTTACCTTGCTCATATTCACGGTGATCGAACAGGTACTTGATATAAATTCGTTGTACTTGGTAATGCACGAAGGCAATCAACCTCAGCTTATTGCCCCCGATGTCAAACACATGGAACTGCCCGACTTTGTCTGTTGCAGGGAACATTCCTTTCATCGACGCAAAGTCGGCGGGACTGTTGCGTTTCATTCTGCGATACCACTCATCCAGTGCCGTGGCTGAATGCGGCCATCTTTCTTTCGCTTCCCATATCCTTTTTTCGCTGATCACTCGCATGCAACATCCTTATCGCATCTTGCTATGAAGGTTAGTCTTGCCGAAAAAATATCGCAATCTGCGATATTCCTTGGCGGACCAGTGGCGCAATTCCAAGCACCCTTCAACAGCCTAGATACGCCGCGATAGAAGTCACCACCAAAAATGTGAACGCGTACGTCACTAGCGTCGAACCTTGATAAACACCCTTCCCGGCTCCAAATAGAACCCATTGGCCACTTTCACGGAGCCCAGCATGTCCGACTCTCTAGTAATTCCCTGCCCCCACTGCAACGGTCTCAACCGCATCCCCAATGAACGCCTGGGCGATGCGCCGAAGTGCGGGCGCTGCAAGCAACCGGTGCTGCTGAGCAAACCCTTTGAGCTGAAACAGGGCGATTACGCCAGCCAGATCAAAGGCGACCTGCCGTTGCTGGTGGACGTGTGGGCCGAATGGTGCGGGCCGTGCAAGTCGTTTGCGCCGGTGTTTGAGCAGGCCGCCGGGCAGTTGGCCGGGAAGTGTCGATTGGCCAAGCTCGATAGCGAGGCCAATCAGCAGTTATCCGCTCAGTTGGGGATTCGCTCGATTCCCAGCCTGATCCTGTTCAAGAATGGCCGGGAAGTGGCGCGTCAGAGCGGTGCGTTTCCGTTACCGCAGTTGATGAGCTGGCTGCGCAGTCAGGGCGTTTGAGGTAGCGGGACGCCCCGGTCCATCACATGCCCCATCAGCAATACGCCCAATTCGCTCAATTGATGAATGGCCAACGCGACATCGCGCTGCTTGCCGGTGAGGTCGTCGGAAAGGTCGAGCAAGAGGGTGGTGACTGAGGAGAAGGTTTCGTAGGTATTGAGGATCAGGGTTTCGGTGGCTTGGCCGGGGCTGACTGTAAAAAGGTACGACGGGGGATTTGGAGTAGCTTTAAACATGGTCGACATTCCTGATTGGAGCCGCCATCTGATCGCTACTAAACGAATTAGGGTGGCAGCTGTACGCAGGTTAGTAGACCGGGAAATGTCGAAGCCGGCGCGCCCGAAGACGCCCTACGCACAGCTACCATCAAGCACAGACTCAGCGCCTGAAAGATGAAGCTTATGCACTTAACGACAAACACTCGGGCTACTAAACCCGATCACTGAGAATTCAGCGACCGAGCAACCTTAGAGACGCCCATCCAGACGCACAAGCCGGCGGATTCTGGCGTAACTGTAGGCAACGGCGCAAGACGACGATTTCCCTGTAGGAACAGAGACCAATGTGGGAGCTGGCTTGCCTGCGATAGCATCACCTCGGTGTAACTGACAAACCGAGTTGACTGCATCGCGGGCAAGCCCGGCTCCCACACAAGCAGGCTCCCACATGGGTGATGTGTTGCCTGCTAAATCACGCGTTTTCCAGCAGGTTATGCAATTCCACAAACTGCTGTGTCAGCTTGTGCCGTGGGTCCAGGTGGATCAGCGGCATGTTCGCCTGGTGCGATTCACGCATGCGCACCGAGCTGGTGAGGTACACCGGCAGTACCGGCAACCCTTCGGCAATCAATTCATCCAGCATCTGCTGCGGCAGGCTCGCCCGGGCCTGGAACTGGTTGACCACGATGCCTTCCACTTCCAGCCCTTCGTTGTGGTCTTCCTTCAATTCTTCGATCTCGGCCAACAGGCCATACAGCGCCTGGCGGGAGAAGCTGTCGCAATCGAAGGGGATCAGCACGCGATCAGCGGCAATCAGCGCTGAAACGGCATAGAAGTTCAGCGCCGGCGGCGTATCCAGGTAGATCCGGTCGTAGTCCTCGCTCAATTCATCCAGCAGCTTTCGCAGCTTGTTGATCTTGTGCTTGGCCTCGAGCTTGGGCTGCAGGTCTGCCAGTTCCGCGGTGGCGGTGATGACGTGCAGGTTGTCGAACGGGGTTTCGTAGATATCCACCTGGTTCTTCTTCGAAAACGGCCCGGAAGACAGGGTTTGCTTGAAGAAGTCGGCGATTCCCATGGGGATATCGTCGCCGGTCAGCCCGGTGAGGTACTGGGTAGAGTTAGCCTGGGCATCGAGGTCCACCAACAGGGTTCGATAGCCTTCGCTGGCGCTGACCGCCGCCAGGTTGCAGGCAATGCTGGACTTGCCAACACCGCCTTTTTGGTTGAACACCACGCGCCGCATGGAAAAACCTCCGTGTATCAATGAATGACCCGAGTGTAGAGGGCAAAAGCGCCCGTTAGCTACCTCGTTTGTTCCTGTACTACAGCATCAGAGGCTCTATCTCGCATAACAATTTCCCGTCTGTCCGACAAAGCAGGAATTGCCTGACACCTGCTGCCCTACCTGCATGATGGACAATCGGTAATTCTTTCCAGCGAATTTGTAATCATCCGTGAACAATTCTTTACCAAAGTTTGCTAGAACCCCGCAGCACCGGGATAATGCGCGCCATTCGGCGATTGCACCCTGTCCCGGTATTCGGGGCCAATGGCCGCACAAGGAAGCCCGCAGGGGCGGGATAACTTCTCAGTGATCAATTTCAACATCGCCCAATGGCGCGCCTGGGCTCCCGGGCTCGAAAGCGCGGACGACTGGCGTACCTGGTGCCGGCAGCCGATGTTGCTCGCCCGCAGCGACGCGGCACCCGACGTATCCTTCCTGCCGGCCATGCAGCGCCGGCGCCTGAGCCGCCTGGCGCGCATGGCCTTCAGTGTGGGCTGGCCCCTGGCCGAAGGCTTGCAACAGCTGCCATTGGTGTTTGTTTCCCGTCACGGCGAAACCCCACGCACCCTCGATATTCTCAGCGACCTGGCCAACGACGAGCCCCTGTCGCCGACCCAGTTCAGCCTGTCGGTGCATAACGCGGTGATTGGCCTGTGGTCGATCCTGCGCAATGAAACCAGTGAAATGACCGCCCTCGCCGCCGCCGGCGATGGCCTGGAGCACGGCATGCTCGAAGCCGCTGCCCTGCTCAATGAAGGCGCACCGGCTGTATTGCTGATCATTACCGAGGAACAGCCCCCCGAAGCCTATGCGCGCTGGATCGAGGACGTGCCCTTCCCCTACGCCCTCGGCCTGCTGCTGACACCGGGCGACGAGTGGCAGCTGGAACTGAATACAGCCGCTGTCCAACCCACCACCAAAGCCCAGTGGCCCCACGCCCTGAACCTGCTGCGCACCCTGCTGAACGAAGAGGGCGCCTGCCAACATGCCTGGAAGAACCGAGTATGGAACTGGCAACGCAAGTCCTGACCGAAAAGCCCCGGAAGGCCTACTACTGGCGCCTGTTCGCCACTGCCACCGCCTTCGGCCTGTTTGGCCTCGGCGGCCTGTGCCTGCGTGTGCTGGTGTTTCCGCTGCTCAGTTGCCTGCCGGGTGATGCCAAACAGCATCAGCGACGCGCCCGCCACACCATCAGCTGCCTGTTCTGGTTGTTTATCCGCATGATGACGCGCCTGGGCATCCTGACCTACAGCGTCGAAGGCGCGGAAAAGCTCGGCCGCCCGGGCCAGATGATCATTGCCAACCACCCATCGCTGGTGGACGTG
The DNA here is from genome assembly GCF_013385435.1 of Pseudomonas sp. F9001. Taxonomy (NCBI): domain Bacteria; kingdom Pseudomonadati; phylum Pseudomonadota; class Gammaproteobacteria; order Pseudomonadales; family Pseudomonadaceae; genus Pseudomonas; species Pseudomonas sp. F9001. The sequence goes on along the minus strand of NZ_JACAPX010000024.1, from coordinate 86,304 downwards.
GTGTTCCTGATCGCCCAGATGCGCCAGACCAACTGCGTGGTCAAGCAGAGCCTGTGGCAGAACCCGTTCACCCGTGGGCCGGTGCGCGACGCCGGTTACATCAGCAACGACGGCAGCGCCGACATGCTCGACGCCGCCGCCGATGCCCTGCGGGACGGCCAGACCCTGATCATTTTCCCGGAAGGCACCCGCACCTCACCGGGCCAGGCACCGACCTTTCATCGCGGCGCCGCCGCCATTGCCCTGCGCGGTGCGAGCATCATCACTCCGGTAGTGATCAAGGTCAGCCCCACCACACTGACCAAGGCCGAACCCTGGTATCGCATCCCGAATCGCCGCTTTCACTTCAGTTTGCGCGTGGGTGCCGATATAGAACCACAGGCGTTTGCCGCACAAGGGCCCGCGCCCCAGGCATCACGCAAGCTCAACGATTACCTGCACCAGTATTTTATTAAGGAGCTCGCCGAAGATGAGCGACCAACACCGCCTTGAGCACGACATAAAAACGCTGATCATCGAGGCCCTGGGCCTGGAAGACATCAGCGAGAGCGACATCGGCAACGAGCAAACCCTGTTCGGCGAAGGCCTTGGCCTGGATTCAGTCGACGCCCTGGAATTGGGCCTGGCGATCCAGAAAAAGTACGGCATCAAGATCGATGCCGACGCCAAGGACACCCGCAATCACTTCACCAACGTGGCCAGCCTCGCGGCGTTCGTCACGGCCCGACAGGCAGCTTGAGACCGTACCATGCAAACTCGTGACGATATTTTCAACACCTTGCGCGACGCCCTGGTGGAACTGTTTGAACTGGAACCGGAACGCGTCACGCTCGACGCCAACCTGTACCAGGACCTGGAAATCGACAGCATTGATGCAGTGGACCTGATCGACCACATCAAGCGCCAGACCGGCAAGAAAATCGCCGCCGAAGAGTTCAAGGCCGTGCGTACCGTGAATGACGTGGTCGAGGCGGTCTACCGTCTGGTTCAACCGGCCGCATGAGCCGGCTGATCGGCCTTGGCCTGTTGCTGGCGGGGCTGCTGTACCCTTTTGCGGTGTATTACGGCACTGAGCATTTTGCCCCGTGGCAATTTGGCCTGCTGCTGGGCAGCCTGTGGCTGTTGCGCGCCCTGACCGGCGCCAGGCGCCCGGGCAGCCGCTGGATGGCGGCGGCGATCATTGTCTTTTGCCTGCTGCTCGCCTGGTTCGACAACCCGCAGATGCTGCGCTGGTACCCGAGCCTGGTCAGCGCCTTCATGCTGGCACTGTTCGGCCTGAGCCTGAAATACGGGCCGCCGATGGTCGAGCGCCTGGCGCGCATGAGCGAGCCGCAACTGCCCGAAGAAGCGATTGTGTATACCCGCCAGGTCACCGTGGTGTGGAGTGTATTTTTCCTGTGTAACGGCCTGCTCGCCGCCGCGCTCACCCTGTGGGCGCCGCTGAGCTGGTGGACGTTGTACAACGGCATGATCGCCTACGGGCTGATGGGGCTGTTGTTTGCCGTGGAATGGCTGGTACGACAAAGGGTTCGAGGCCGCGTATGAATTGGTTGAATCTTGAGCACTTGCTGCTTGAGCCTGTGGAGCAGCGTTTGGTGACCACCGAACCTGCCCTGGATCACCCACACCTGTGGGAGAAGTCCCTGAGCCTGGCCGCCGGGTTGCAAGCCCGGGGCATCCAGCGCCTGGCGGTGTACCTGGAAGATGCCGGCTTGCTGGCGATCGCCCTGCTGGGTGCGTGGCGAGCAGGCGTCAGCGTGTTGTTGCCTGCCGACCTGCAACCACAAACGCGCCAACGCTGGGACGATGCCGTCGACGCCTGGTTGACCGAGGCCAGCGACTTGGACGCGCTGTATCAAGCGCCATCAAGCGCCGCAGCCCTGGACCTGGATGCCTGCTGCCTGAGCCTGTGCACCTCCGGCTCCAGCGGCGAACCCAAGCGCATCGACAAAACCCTGCGGCAGATGGCCAATGAAGTCCAGGCGCTGGAAACCTTGTGGGGCGCCGACCTGGGCGAGGCGTGCATCATCGGCAGCGTCGCCACCCAGCATATCTATGGCTTGCTGTTTCGGGTGCTGTGGCCGTTGTGTGCCGGGCGCACCTTTGTGCGCCAACAGTTGGCATTTCCCGAGGACTTGCAGCGCGCCAGCCGCGAGCATGCGCAATTTGCCTGGGTCGCCAGCCCGGCGCTCCTCAAGCGCATGGGTGACAACCTCGACTGGCCAGCGCTTACACCGGTCAAACGGGTGTTTTCCTCCGGCGGCGCCTTGCCCCTTGAGGCCGCCGGCAGCCTGCATCAGCGTTTGCAGCAATGGCCGACGGAAATCCTCGGCAGCTCGGAAACCGGCGGCATCGCCTGGCGCCAGGGCGAACAACCGTGGCAGCCGTTTGCCGACGTGCAGCTGAGCCAGGACGCCGACGGCGCCTTGCGCATCGCCTCGCCATACTTGCCCGCCGGCCATGTCGAACAGACCGCCGACGCCGCCACCATCCACGCCGACGGCCGCTTCGAATTGCTCGGCCGCCTGGACCGCATCGTCAAGCTGGAAGAAAAACGCATCTCCCTGCCGATGCTGGAACAGGCGCTGATGGACCATGCCTGGGTCGCTGAAACGCGCCTGGGCGTGGTGCAGGAAAACCGCGCCTCCCTCGGCGCCCTCGTGGTGCTCAGCGCAGATGGCTTGCATGCCCTGCGTAACCAGGGCCGGCGCACCGTCACCCAAACCCTGCGCCAGCACTTGAGCCAACACTGCGAAGCCCTGGCCCTGCCCCGCCGCTGGCGGCTGTTGCGCCAATTGCCGCTGAACACCCAAGGCAAGCTGCCCCAGGCCGAGGTCGAAGCCCTGCTGTTGGCGCCGCGCCCGAAAGCCCCGGAAGTACTGGAACAAGTCGAAGCCAACGGTGAATGGACCCTGCAACTGGCGATCCCGCCGGACCTCGCCTACTTCAGCGGCCACTTCCCGCAAACCCCGGTGCTGCCGGGCGTGGTGCAAGTGGATTGGGCGCTGAGCCTGGGCCAGCAACTGCTCAAGCTGCCGGGGCCGTTCGCCGGGATGGAAGTGCTGAAGTTCCAGCAACTGGTGCGCCCGGATGACCGGATCGAACTGCACCTGCGGTTCGACCAAGAGCGCGGCAAGTTGTACTTCGCCTACCGCAATGAGGCGGCCGCCTGCTCCAGTGGGCGGATCGTGCTGGGGAGGGTCAGTGATTAAGCTTTTGTGGCGAGGGAGCTTGCTCCCGCTGGAGTGCGCAGCACTCCCAACCCAGGCACTGTGGTTTGTCAGGCAAATCGGTGTCGCCTGTGTTGGGGCCGCTTCGCAGCCCAGCGGGAGCAAGCTCCCTCGCCACGCACAGCGCTTCTGCCAATGGGGTACCTGTTATGCATAAGCCCTGCGCCTTGATCCCGGTCTATAACCACGAAGCCGCCGTGCCCGCCGTGGTGCGCACCGTGCTGTCCAGCGGCCTGCCATGCCTGCTGGTAGACGACGGCAGCAGCGCCGCCTGCGCCGCCGTGCTGGCGCAACTGGCAACCCTCGACAACGTGTCACTGCTGACCCTGCCCGCCAACCAGGGCAAAGGTGCCGCCGTCATGGCCGGCTTTCGCGAAGCCGCACGCCTGGGTTTCACCCACGCCCTGCAAGTGGACGCCGACGGCCAGCACGACCTGCGGGAAGTCGGTACCTTCCTCGACGCCTCCCGCGCCCACCCGAATGCGGTGATCTGCGGCTACCCGGAATACGACGACAGCGTGCCCAAGGGCCGCCTTTACGCGCGCTACCTGACCCACGTTTGGGTATGGATCAACACCTTGTCGCTGCAGATCCGCGATTCCATGTGCGGCTTTCGCGTGTACCCACTGCCACCGACCCTGGCCTTGATGGACTCGGCCAACATCGGCAAACGCATGGATTTCGACTCCGACATCCTGGTGCGCCTGGCCTGGCGCAACCAGCCGATGCGCTGGCTGCCGACCAAGGTGCACTACCCCGCCGACGGCCTGTCGCACTTTCGCCTGTTCCACGACAACGCGCTGATTTCCTCGATGCACACCCGGCTGTTCTTCGGCATGTTGGTGCGCGCGCCGATGATCCTCTGGCGCCGGTGGCAGGCATGAGCCAGGACACCAAGCACTGGGCCGACCGCGAGGAGCGCGGCAGCTTCTGGCTGATGAAATTCACCGCCTTCGCCGCCAAGGTCCTCGGGCGCCGGCTGCTGAGCCCGCTGCTCTACGGCATCGTTTTCTACTTCTTTCTGTTCGGCCGCACGGCCCGCCAAAGCGCCTGGCAATACCAGCAGCGCCTGGCCGACTGGAGCCGGCGCGACGACCTGCGCCCTACCCACAGAAGCGTCTTCGGCCAGTTCATGGCGTTCGCCGACGCCCTGCTGGACAAGCTCGACGTATGGAACGGCAAGCTGCGCCTGGAGCAGATCGAAATCATCGACCCGGCCCAACTGCGCGGCCAGCTGCGCAGCGAACGCGGGCAGATGCTGGTGGGCGCGCACCTGGGCAATCTTGAGGTGTGCCGCGCCCTCGCCGAGCTTGGCGAAAAGGTCACCATGAACGTGCTGGTGCACACCAAGCACGCTGAACGTTTCAACCGGATTCTGGGCGAAGCCGGGGCGACCAATCTGCGCCTGATCCAGGTCAGCGAACTTGACCCGGCGGTGATGATGCTGCTCAGCCAGCGCCTCGACGACGGCGAGTGGCTGGCGATTGCCGGCGACCGCGTACCGCTGCATGGCGGGCGCACGGTACGCGTGGATTTCCTCGGCCATGACGCCGCCTTCCCCCAAGGCCCGTGGCTGTTGGCCGGTTTGCTGAAATGCCCGGTCAACCTGCTGATGTGCTTGAAGCATCAAGGCCGTTATCGCCTGATCATCGAGCCGTTTGCCCGGTTGATCGAATGGAAACGCAGCGACCGCCAGCAGGTGATCGCACAATGGACCGCCCGCTACGCCGAGCGCCTGGGCCAGTTCTGCCTGGAAGCGCCCCAACAATGGTTCAACTTTTACCCTTTCTGGAAGACCGATGACGACGCATCTTGAGCCGGTAACCTTCGGCGAAATTCCCCTGCGCATCGAAGACGTGCTGGCCCTGGCCAACCGTCAGGCGCCGACTCAACTGCAAGCCGATGCCAAGTACCGCCAGCGCATCGCCAAGGGCGCGCAGTTCCTGGATTCGTTGCTGGACAAGGAAGGCGTGATCTACGGCGTGACCACCGGCTACGGCGACTCGTGCGTGGTGGCGGTGCCGCTGGAGCACGTCGAAGCGCTGCCCCGCCACCTCTACACGTTCCACGGCTGCGGCCTGGGCAAGTTGCTGGATGCGCAAGCCACCCGCGCGGTGCTGGCGGCGCGGTTGCAGTCGCTGTGCCATGGCGTGTCGGGCGTGCGCGTGGAGTTGCTGGAGCGCCTGCACGCGTTCCTGGAATTCGACGTGCTGCCGCTGATTCCGGAAGAAGGCTCGGTAGGCGCCAGCGGTGACTTGACGCCGCTGTCCTACGTGGCCGCAACCTTGTCTGGTGAGCGCGAAGTGATGTTCCGTGGCGAACGCCGCCAGGCGTCGGAGGTGCACCGCGAGCTGGGCTGGGACCCGCTGGTACTGCGCCCGAAAGAGGCCCTGGCACTGATGAACGGCACCGCCGTGATGACCGGCCTCGCCTGCCTGGCCTTCGCCCGCGCCGACTACCTGCTGCAACTGGCCACGCGCATCACCGCGCTGAACGTGGTGGCGCTGCAAGGCAATCCGGAGCATTTCGACGAGCGCCTGTTCGCCGCCAAGCCACACCCGGGGCAGATGCAAGTCGCCGCCTGGCTGCGCAAGGATCTGGCCATTGACGCGCCGACCGCGCCGCTGCATCGCCTGCAAGACCGTTACTCCCTGCGCTGCGCGCCCCACGTCCTGGGCGTGCTGGCCGACAGCCTGAACTGGTTGCGTTCGTTCATCGAGATCGAACTCAACAGCGCCAACGACAACCCGATCATCGACGCCGAAGAAGAACGCGTGCTGCACGGCGGCCACTTCTACGGCGGCCACATCGCCTTCGCCATGGACAGCCTCAAGACCCTGGTGGCCAACGTCGCCGACCTGCTGGACCGCCAGCTCGCGCTGCTGGTGGACGTGCGTTACAACCACGGCTTGCCGAGCAATTTGTCGGGTGCGCCAGCCGAGCGGGCGATGATCAACCACGGCTTCAAGGCTGTGCAGATCGGCACCAGCGCCTGGACCGCCGAAGCGCTGAAAAACACCATGCCGGCCAGCGTGTTCTCGCGCTCCACCGAGTGCCACAACCAGGACAAGGTGAGCATGGGCACCATCGCCGCCCGCGATGCGATTCGTGTGCTGGAACTGACCGAACAAGTCGCCGCCGCCACCTTGCTCGCCGCCAACCAGGGCGTATGGCTGCGGGCCCAGGCTGAAGACGCACGCCCGCTGCCTCCGGCGCTGGCCGCCATGCAAATCGAGCTGGCCAAGGACTTCCCGCCGGTCATCGAAGACCGCGCCCTGGAAGGCGAACTGCGCCTGTGCCTGAAACGCATCGCCGAGCAACACTGGAGGCTGCATGCGTAGCCCCGGTGTGTTGCACTGCGACACTGAAATCCTCGTGCCGTTTTTCGACATCGACACCATGAACGTGGTGTGGCACGGGCACTACGTGAAGTACCTGGAAATCGCCCGCTGCGCCTTGCTGGACAAGCTCGGCCACAACTACACGGCTATGCTGCAAGCGGGCTACGCCTGGCCAGTGATCGACATGCAGCTGCGCTATGTGCGCGGTGCGACCTTCGGCCAGACCATCAACGTGCGCGCCAGCCTGGTGGAGTGGGAGAACCGCTTGAAGGTCAATTACCTGATCAGCGACAAGGCCACGGGCGAACGCCTGACCCGCGCCAGCACTGTGCAAGTGGCGGTGGAAATTGCCAGTCGCGAAATGCAGTTGGCCTCGCCGAAGGTATTTGTCGACGCAGTCGAGAGGGCGCTGTCATGACACACAACCCTGTGGGAGCGGGCTTGCCCGCGATGGTCGTCAACGATAACGCGAGACGCCTGACACTTCTCGGCGCCCTCAGGTTCTTCGCGAGCAAGCTCGCTCCCACAAGGACCGCGCTAATCCTGTTGTTAAGCATTCCAGGCCTGGCCCATGCTTTCGACCTGCAACAACTCAGCGATCAGCTTGCAAAACCGTCGGTGATCCACGGCAACTTCACCCAGGAAAAACACCTGCGCGCCCTACCGCAACCGCTGGTCAGCAAGGGCACCTTCGTCCTGGCCAAGGACCACGGCCTGCTGTGGCTGCTGAAAACCCCGCTGCAACAGGACTACCGCATCAGCGCCAACGGCATCGCCCGGCGTGACGCCAACGGCTGGCAATTGCTGCCGAACAAGAGCGCCGGCGCCGAGCAGAACCGTTTGTTCCTCGCGGTGTTGCAGGGCGACAGCAGCGGCTTGCAGCGTGACTTCGAGCTGCAACTGCAAGGCGAAGCCCAGCAGTGGAAACTCACGTTGATCCCGCGCTCGCTGCTGCTCAAGCAGGTGTTCACCCAAATCAATATCGACGGCGGCGAACTGGTGCAGAAGATCGAGCTGCTGGAAACCCAGGGCGACAGCACCGTACTGCGCATGCAGGACAGCACCAGCAGCCAGCCCTTGAGCGACGCGGAGCAACACGACTTTGCCGAGTGAACGCTGGTTGCCGCGCCTGTTCCTGATCCTGCTGGTGGCCGTGTTGGCCCTGGCGGGCTGGCAATGGCGCCATGGCGCACCGCTGTCGGCGAACCTGATGGAACTGGTGCCCGGCACCGCGCCGGATGCGCTGGAGCTGCGCGCCGAACAGCGCATGCAGGAACCGCTGAACCGCGAAATGCTGGTGCTGGTGGGGCATGCCGATCGACAAAAAGCCGTGGCCATGGCGACGCAATTGGGCGAAGCCTGGCAAGCCAGCGGCCTGTTTGAAAAGGTCCAGTGGAACCTCCAAGCCGACCTGCCGGCCCTGCGTCAGCAGTTGCTGCAAGGCCGGCTGGCGATGCTCTCGGCCAAGGATCGCGAGCAACTGATCGACGAGCCCCAGGCGTTTATTCAGCAGCGGGTTCAGGCGCTGTTCGACCCGTTCACCGGCTTCAGCCTGGTGCCGAGCCAGGACGATTGGCTGGGCCTCACCGGGCGCATCCAGAACAGCCAGCCGCAACACGGTTCGGTGCAGCTGGATATCGGCAGCGGCGCGCTGATCGCCGATGCCGACGGCAAAAGCTGGGTACTGCTGCGGGCCCGCACCACCGGCAATGCCTTCGACATGAAACTGCCGCTGCAAGTGGCTGACCTGCTCAAGGCCAGCCGCGAGCAGGCCGACCAGCAAGGCGCGCAATTGCTCGCCGCCAGCGGCCTGCTGTATGCAGCCAATGGTCAGCAGCAGGCCACGCGGGAAATCACTTGGGTCGGCGGCGGCGCGACGGTAGGCATCCTGTTATTGCTGCTGCTTGCGTTCCGCCGCTGGCGGGTGTTGCTGGCGTTCGTGCCGGTGCTGGTGGGCATGCTGTTTGGTGCGGTGGCCTGTGTGGCGCTGTTCGGGCATATGCATGTGATCACGCTGGTGCTGGGCTCGAGCCTGATCGGCGTGGCGGTGGATTACCCGCTGCATTACCTGTCCAAGAGCTGGAGCATAAGCCCTTGGCGCAGTTGGCCGGCCTTGCGCCTGACCTTGCCGGGCCTGAGCCTGAGCCTGGCCACCAGTTGCATCGGTTACCTGGCCCTGGCGTGGACGCCGTTCCCGGCGCTGACGCAAATCGCGGTGTTCTCCGCTGCCGGTCTGGTGGGCGCTTACCTGTCGGCCGTGTGCCTGTTGCCGGCCTTGCTCAAAGGCGTCGAACTGCGCCCGGCGCAATGGCCCCTGCGCATTGCCGAGTTCCTGCTGAGCGTGCGCGAGTCGCTGCTCAAGCGCCTGCCAAGCCCGGTGTTGTTGATACTGGTGTTGGTGTTTTGCGCCGGTGGGCTGTGGCACCTGAACAGCAAAAACGATATCCGCCAGTGGATCGGTGCGCCACCGCAGTTGCTGCAGGAAGCCCAGGCCGTTGCGCGGATTACCGGGTTCCAGCCCACCAGCCAGTTCTTCCTGGTGCGGGCGGACAACCAGCAGCAGTTGCTGGAACGCCAGGCCGCGCTGAGCCAGCGCCTGGATCAGTTGGTGAACATGGACAAGCTCCAGGGTTACCTGGCGCTCAACCAGTTGGTCAGCGCGCCGGCGGAGCAACAGCAACTGCGCGAGGCCCTGAAACAGCTGCCGCAGTACTGGCAGCCATTGCTGGACCTCGGTGTGCCCGCCAGCGCGCTGCAAGCCGAGCTGGCCCAGTTGCAGGCCTTGCCCACCGAAGACATCGACGCAGCACTGGTCGGCCCGCTGGCCGAGCCGTGGCGCACGCTGTGGCTGGGGAATGTCGACGGTGGCGTGGCGGCGATGGTGAGCCTGCAAGGGTTGAACAACCCAGCCTTGCTGCGGGTGCAGGCCCTGGATCTGCCCGGCGTGCAGTTGGTGGATCGCCTCGGCGACTTGAACCAGGTGTTCGCCGCCACACAGATCAGCGCGGCGGAATTGAAATTGATGTCCTGCGTGTTGATCGTACTGCTGCTGATCCTGCCGTTCGGCTTCGGCGGCGCCTTGCGCATCGTCGCCCTGCCGTTACTGGCGGCGCTGTGCAGCCTGGCCAGCCTGGGTTGGCTGGGGCAGCCGTTGACGTTGTTCAGCCTGTTCGGCCTGCTGCTGGTGACCGCCATCAGCGTCGACTACGCGATCCTGATGCGTGAACAAATTGGCGGCGCCGCCGTGAGCCTGTTGGGCACACTGTTGGCGGCCGTGACTACTTGGCTATCGTTCGGCCTGCTGGCCATTTCCAGCACACCGGCGGTGAGTAATTTTGGGCTGTCGGTGAGCCTGGGGCTGGCGTTCAGCTTCATGCTGGCGCCGTGGGCCAGCCCGTCCGGGACAAGGAAGATGAGATGAGCAGCCAATACCTGAGTAAAAACTACGTCGAAGAAACCAAGTTCGGCTTCTGGTTCCTGCGCAGCCACACCTGGCAGCACCATGTGCTGCGCGTGGCCATCAACGACCTGCGCAGCTTGTTCAGCGATCCGCTGCCGGTTGCTCCGGTGCTGCTGGACGCCGGCTGCGGCCAGGGCAAGTCGTTCCAGTACCTGCAGCAGGTGTTCGCCCCCGAACGCCTGATCGGCCTCGACGCCGACCCCCACAGCCTCGACCTGAGCCGCGCCGAAGCCGCGCGCCAGGGCATCGCCATCGAGTTGATCGGCAGCGATTGCGCGACCCTCGACGTGGCCGACGCCAGTGTCGATGTGCTGTTCTGTCACCAGACTTTCCATCATCTGGTAGAACAACATCGCGCCCTGAAAGAGTTCTATCGCGTGCTCAAGCCAGGCGGCTACCTGCTGTTTGCCGAATCCACCGAGGCCTATATCGACACTTGGGTAATCCGCTGGCTGTTTCGTCACCCGATGCATGTGCAGAAAAGCGCCGAGGAGTACCTTGAGATGATTCGCGAGCAGGGCTTTGAGTTCGGCCCGCAGAACGTCTCGTACCCGTACCTGTGGTGGAGCCGCGCCACCGACTTCGGCCTGCTTGAGCGCTGGGGACTGCGCCAGCCAAAACCGGCCGGCCAGCGCGAAGAAACCCTGGTCAACGTGGTCGCCCGCAAACCTCTGGCGAGCGCTGAAACATGATCCGAATGCTGTTGATCGGCTGCCTGTTGCTGCTTGGCGCGTGCGCCAGCCAGCCGCCGTTGCCGTCGAAAACCCCGGTGCTGAGCCTGCCGTTGCAACTGCATGTGCAGCGCGAACAGGATGGCCAACGCCAGGACTGGCTGCTGGTGATGCAGCGCGAAGCCGGCGGGATCCGCTGGTCGATGATGGACCCGCTGGGCATTCCCCAGGCTCGGCAGATGCTGATCAATGGCGCCTGGCAGGCCGACGGTCTGCTGCCGCCCAATCCCCAGGCGCGTGAATTGTTTGCTGCGCTGTTGTTCGCCCTGACCTCGGCGGATGAAGTTTCCAGGCTGTACCCCGGCACCCAGGAAATGGACCTGATCCGCACCCTGCCGTCCCACTGGAAGATCACCTATCACTCCTCCCTGGTGTTTCGCGTGGACGTGATCGGGCAACACCTGACCTACCACATCTCGCCGCTTGGGGCTGCCCGATGACCGCCTACCTCAATGCCCTCGGCGTGATCTGCGCCCTGGGCCGCGACAAGCGCGAAGTCAGCCGCAGCCTGTTTGCCGGCGACTGCTCCGGCATGCGCGCCGAAAGCGGCTGGGTGCCGGAGCGTGTGTTGCCGGTGGCCGCTGTGCACGGTGAACTGGCGGCGATACCGCCCGGGCTGGAATCCCATCGCAGCCGCAATAACCAGTTGCTGCTGGAAGCCGCGTTGCAGATTGACGACGAGATCCGGCAAGCGATCCAGACGTTCGGCGCGTCGCGCATTGGCATCGTGCTCGGCACCAGCACCTCGGGCATCGATGAAGCCAGCCGTGGCATCGCCCACTATCTGCGGGAAAACCAGTTCCCCGCCGACTACGACTATCAGCAACAGGCGCTTGGCGCCCCGGCCGATTTCCTCGCCGACTGGCTGCAACTGAGCGGCCCGGCCTACGTGATTTCCACCGCCTGCACCTCCAGCGCACGAGCGCTGATGAGTGCCCAACGCCTGTTGGACCTGGGCGTGTGCGATGCGGTGATCTGCGGTGGTGTCGACACGCTGTGCAAGCTGACCCTCAATGGTTTTTCGTCGCTGGAGGCGGTTTCGGCAGAGCGCTGCAATCCGTTTTCGCTGAACCGCAACGGCATCAATATCGGCGAAGCCGCCGTGTTGTTCCTGATGAGCAAAACCCCGGCGCCGGTCGCACTGCTGGGCAGTGGCGCCAGTTGCGACGCCCACCATATTTCCGCCCCCGAGCCTACCGGCAAGGGTGCGTTGCAAGCGATGCGCAAGGCCCTGGCCAGCGCACAACTGGCGCCCGGACAAATCGGTTACCTGAACCTGCACGGCACCGCTACCCAACATAACGATGCCATGGAAAGCCTGGCGGTCGCGGCCCTGTTCCCGGACGGCGTAGCCTGCTCCTCGACCAAACCCATGACCGGCCACACCCTGGGCGCCGCCGGCGCGCTGGAAGCGGCGTTCTGCTGGCTGAGCCTGGCAGAAGGCGTAGTGCCGCCGCATGTCTGGGATGGCCAGGCGGACCCCGACCTGCCCGTACTGAAGTGGGCGTCGCCCGGCGACGCCCTGGAAAAACGCTGCCTGATGAGCAACTCGTTTGCCTTCGGCGGCAACAACGTCAGCCTGATTATCGGAGACGCCCCATGACTGATTGGCCGCTCGCCGAACTGCTGCCCCACGCCGGTGACATGATCCTGATCGATCAGGTCTTGAGCTTTGATGAAGAACAGATCCAGACCCGCCTGACGGTCAAGCCCGGCGGTCTTTTCAACCGCGCCGATGGCAGCCTGCCCGCGTGGGTCGGCATTGAGTTGATGGCGCAAAGCGTCGCGGCCTACGCCGGTTGCCGCGCGCGCCAGAAAGGTGAAGCCGTGGAGTTGGGCTTCCTGCTGGGCACGCGCAAGTTCGAGTGCAACGTCGAGCACTTTCCCGCAGGCACCGAGCTGACCATCCACGGCCTGCGCTCCCTGGAAGACGACAACGGCATGGGTGTGTTCGAATGCCACCTCACCGGTCACGGCATCCAGGCCAGCGCGCGCTTGAACGTATTTCGACCGCCCCAGGCGGCCAACTATTTAGATGAATCGAAGGACACCACGCCATGACTGAATCCGTATTGGTGACCGGCTCCAGCCGTGGCATCGGCCGCGCTATCGCTGTGCGCCTGGCCCAGGCCGGGCACGACATCGTGCTGCACTGCCGCAGCGGGCGTGCCGAGGCGGATGCGGTGCAGGTCGAAATCGAAGCGCTGGGGCGCAAGGCCCGGGTGTTGCAATTCGATGTGGCGGACCGCGCCAGCTGCAAGGAGATCCTTGAAGCCGACGTGGAAGCCCATGGCGCGTATTACGGCGTGGTGCTCAATGCGGGCCTGACGCGCGACGGCGCGTTTCCAGCGCTGTCGGAAGACGATTGGGACGTGGTGATGCGCACCAACCTCGACGGTTTCTACAACGTGCTGCACCCGGTGATGATGCCGATGATTCGTCGTCGCGCCGCCGGGCGGATCGTGTGCATCACCTCGGTATCCGGGCTGATCGGCAACCGCGGCCAGGTCAACTACAGCGCGTCCAAGGCCGGCCTGATCGGCGCCGCCAAGGCCCTGGCCATCGAGCTGGGCAAGCGCAAGATCACCGTCAATTGCGTGGCCCCCGGGCTGATCGACACCGCGATGCTCGATGAGAACGTACCGGTGGAAGAGCTGATGAAAATGATCCCCGCCCAGCGCATGGGCACTCCGGAAGAAGTCGCCGGGGCGGTGAATTTCCTGATGTCGGCAGAAGCCGGCTACATCACCCGCCAAGTGCTGGCCGTGAATGGAGGCCTGTGCTGATGAAACGTGTGGTGGTCACCGGCATGGCCGGCGTTACGTCCCTGGGCAGCGATTGGGCAACCATCGCCGCCAACTTCCGCGCCAACCGCAGCGGCATCCGGCGCATGGACGAGTGGGACCGTTTCACCGAACTGAACACCCGGCTGGCCGGGCCGATCGATGATTTCGTGGTGCCCGCCCACTGGACCCGCAAGCAACTGCGCAGCATGGGCCGGGTTTCCCGGCTGGCGGTATGGGCGGCGGAGCAGGCGCTCAAAGACGCCGGCTTGCTGGGCGACGAGTCGATCAAGGACGGGCGCATGGGCGTGGCCTGTGGCTCGTCCACCGGCAGCACCGACGAGATCAAGGCCTTCGGCAATATGCTGCTGAACTCGGTGGCCGAGGGGCTGAACGCCAACTCCTACGTGCGGATGATGCCCCACACCACGGCGGCGAATATCAGCATTTTCTTCGGCCTCACCGGCCGGCTGATCCCCACGTCCAGCGCGTGCACCAGCGGCAGCCAGGGCATCGGCTACGCCTATGAGGCCATCAAGTTCGGCCGCCTGCCGCTGATGTTGGCAGGTGGCGCCGAAGAGCTGTGCCCTACCGAAGCCATGGTGTTCGATGCGCTGTACGCCACCAGCCTGAAAAACGATGCACCACAAACCAGCCCGCGTCCCTACGACAGTGGCCGCGACGGCCTGGTGATCGGCGAAGGCGGCGGCATCCTGGTACTCGAAGAGCTGGAACATGCACTGGCCCGTGGCGCGCATATCCACGCCGAAATCGTCGGCTTCGGCAGCAACGCCGACGGCCAGCACACCACCCGCCCGGAACAGGCCACCATGCGCCGCGCCATGGAACTGGCATTGGAAGATGCGGGGCTTGCGCCCGACGCGATCGGCTATGTGAACGGCCATGGCACCGCCACCGACCAGGGCGACATCGCCGAAACCCTGGCCACCAGCAGCCTGTTCGGCAGCCGCATGCCCATCAGCTCGCAGAAGAGTTTCCTCGGCCACACCCTGGGTGCATGCGGCGCGCTGGAGTCGTGGTTCAGCATCGAGATGATGAACCGCAACCAATACGTGCACACCTTCAACCTCGACGAAGTCGACCCGCGCTGCGGCGAGCTGGACTACCTGCAAGGTGAGTTCCGCGAGCTGCACAGCGACTACGTGATGAACAACAATTTTGCCTTTGGCGGCGTCAACACTTCGCTGATCTTCCGCCGCTGGGTCTAAGTTTTTTACTGACTGGAGAAATGGAATGTCTTCCCTGCTACGCGCAACACTGGTCGCTTTGGCCCTGCTCACCACCGCTGGCTGCACCAACAAACCGGTGCTCAACACCCAGCACGACTTGCCGGCGAGCCCGCAGGTCAACGAAGAAAAAATGAAGCAGACCATTATCGCGGCCTTGAACAAACGCCAATGGGTGGTGCAGCGCCTGAGCCCGCAACTGGTGCAGGCCGAGATCAACGTGCGCAACCAGTTCCACGCTGAAATCGACATTCGCTACACCGCCACCAGCTACGCCATCACCTACCGCGACAGCCGCGACCTGGGCTACAAGGACGGCAAGATTCACCGCAACTACAACCGCTGGGTGAGCATGCTGGACCGTGACATCCTGGCGGCGTTGCGCACCAATGGTGTGAGTGACACGGCGCAGTTGCTCCAGCAGACCGGGACGTCGAAGCAGAACTGAAACACCCGCTTCCCTGTGGCGAGGGAGCTTGCTCCCGTTGGGGCGCGAAGCGCCCCTGAAACCTGCGATTGAAGGTTGTCTGGTAAAA
The DNA here is from genome assembly GCF_013385435.1 of Pseudomonas sp. F9001. Taxonomy (NCBI): domain Bacteria; kingdom Pseudomonadati; phylum Pseudomonadota; class Gammaproteobacteria; order Pseudomonadales; family Pseudomonadaceae; genus Pseudomonas; species Pseudomonas sp. F9001. The sequence goes on along the minus strand of NZ_JACAPX010000024.1, from coordinate 70,976 downwards.
CTCAGTCGTCGGGTTTTGGGGCTGCTGCGCAGCCCAGCGGGAGAAAGCTCCCTCGCCACAGGTTATACGTCGGTCATACCAATGCCTTACGGGTCAGCAGCTCGACAAACGCCTTGGCCATCGGCGTCTGCTGGCCCTTGCGCTGCACCAGCCACACCGCCGTCACCGCCTCCTGATCCAGCAACGTGCGATACACCACGCCATCAATGCGGATCCGCTGATACGACGCCGGCAACACCGAGACACCCAACCCCGCCGCCACCAGGCCAATGATGGTCATCGCTTCCCCGGCCTCCTGCGCGAAATGCGGGCTGAAGCCGGCATCACGCGCCAGGCTCATCAATTGGGCATACAAGCCACTGCCATAAGTCCGCGGGAAAAACACAAACGGTTCTTCGGCCAATTGCGCTAGGTGCAAACCCCGCTCGCTCCCCTCCACCAGCGGATGCCCGGCGTTCAGCACGGCCACCAAGGGCTCGCGCATCAGTTCCACGACGCTCAGGGAATCGGGCAACGGCAACGGTCGCATCAACCCCACCTGAATCGACTCATCCACCAGCGACTCGGCCACTTCCGTGCTGCTCATCTCCTGCAGATTCAAATGCACCGCCGGGAATGCCTGGCGAAACGCGAAGATCGCCTGTGGGATGCTGGAGTTGAACGGCGCAGAAGAGGTGAAGCCAATCTTCAACTCCCCCAGCTCCCCCAACTGCGCCCGACGCGCCACGTCCGCCGCTTTATCCACCTGCGCCAGCACCAACCGCGCCTCTTGCAGGAACAACCTGCCGGCCTCGCTCAGCTCGACCCGACGATTGGTACGCTCAAACAACCGCGCACCTATCTCCTGCTCCAGCGCCTGGATCTGCTGGCTCAGGGGCGGCTGGGAGATCCCCAGCACCTGCGCGGCGCGGCCAAAATGCAGCTCTTCAGCCACGGCGATGAAGTAACGCAGGTGGCGCAGTTCCATGAAAACCTCATTAGGTCGTAAAAGCTCTTAAACAGGTCGAACAATATATTGGAAAGAATCAATAGGGAGCTATATTCTTTTTTGCATTGCCAGCCCTGGCAGCCTTTCCTCCCCGAGGTCCCGCGTGAAATCTGCTGTCGCTCCGCTTGCTCAAGAAGTACCGCCCACCGCCCTCGATGAAGTGGTGGCACAGCTCAACGAGCAGTACATCGAAAAAGGCACCCCGATGTTCATGCGCACGGTGCTGGCGCTGTTCTCTGGCGGTTTCGCCACTTTCGCCCTGCTCTACTGCGTACAGCCGATGATGCCGGCGCTGTCCCACGAATTTTCCATCAATGCCGCGCAAAGCAGCCTGATTCTCTCGGTGGCCACCGGCATGCTCGCCATTGGCCTGCTGATCACCGGGCCGATTTCCGACACCCTGGGGCGCAAGCCGGTGATGGTTGCCGCGCTGTTCTGCGCCGCACTGTGCACCATCGCCAGCGGCCTGATGCCAAGCTGGGAAGGCATCCTGCTGATGCGCGCACTGGTGGGGCTGTCCCTCAGCGGCCTGGCAGCGGTGGCCATGACCTACCTGAGTGAAGAGATCCACCCGCAACACATCGGCCTGGCCATGGGTTTGTACATCGGCGGTAACGCCATTGGCGGCATGAGCGGCCGCTTGATCATCGGTGTGCTGATCGACTTCGTCAGCTGGCACACGGCGATGCTGATCATCGGCGCCCTGGCGCTGATCGCGGCCACGGTGTTCTGGAAGATCCTCCCCGAATCGCGCAACTTCCGCGCCAGCACCCTGCACCCGCGCAGCCTGGTGGACGGCTTCACCCTGCACTTCAAGGACGCCGGCCTGCCGTGGCTGTTCCTCGAAGCCTTCGTGCTGATGGGCGCCTTTGTGACGATGTTCAACTACATCGGCTACCGCTTGCTGGCGGACCCGTACGATTTGAGCCAGGCCGTGGTAGGCCTGCTGTCGCTGGTCTACCTCTCGGGTATCTACAGCTCGGCGAAAATCGGCTCCCTGGCCGACCGCCTGGGCCGTCGCCGCGTGCTGTGGGGCACCATCGTGCTGATGCTCGGCGGCATCGCCCTGACGCTGTTTACCCCGCTGTGGCTGGTAGTGCCCGGCATGCTGATCTTCACCTTCGGCTTCTTCGGCGCCCACTCGGTGGCCAGCAGCTGGATCGGCCGCCGCGCGCTGAAAGCCAAGGGCCAGGCGTCGTCGCTGTACCTATTCAGTTACTACGTGGGGTCGAGTATTGCGGGGACGGCGGGCGGTTTCTTCTGGCACTACGCCGGGTGGAACGGGATTGGCGGGTTTATCGTCGCGCTGTTGATCGTCGCGTTGCTGGTGGCGTTGAAGCTGGCGAAGCTGCCGCCGTTGCAGGAAGCCAAGGCTTAACCAGCGCTTACAAAAAAGCCCGGCATCTGCCGGGCTTTTTCATTGCCGCGCGATCACTCGTGATACTGCGCCGACAACTCGTGCACCGCCCGCAGGAACGCACCTGCGTGCTCCGGATCAACTTCCGGAGTAATGCCGTGGCCAAGGTTGAACACGTGACCACTGCCTTTGCCGTAGCTGGCGAGGATGCGGCCCACTTCAGTGCGGATGGCTTCTGGCTTGGCGTACAGCACGGTCGGGTCCATGTTGCCTTGCAGCGCAACCTTGTTGCCCACGCGGCGACGGGCTTCGCCGAGGTCGCAGGTCCAGTCCAGGCCCAGCGCGTCGGCACCGGCGTCGGCGATGCTTTCCAGCCACAGGCCGCCGCCCTTGGTGAACATGATCACCGGCACCTTGCGGCCTTCGTGTTCGCGGATCAGGCCGCTGACGATCTTGCGCATGTAGGCCAGGGAGAACTCCTGGTACGCCGCCGCCGACAGGTTGCCACCCCAGGTGTCGAAAATCTGCACCGCCTGGGCGCCGGCCATGATCTGGCCGTTGAGGTAGGAGGTGACCGACTGCGCCAGCTTGTCCAGCAGCAGGTGCATGGCTTGCGGGTTGTCGTAGAGCATGGCCTTGGTCTTGCGGAAGTCTTTCGACGAGCCGCCTTCGACCATGTAGGTGGCCAGGGTCCACGGGCTGCCGGAGAAGCCGATCAGCGGCACGCGGCCGTTCAGCTCGCGGCGGATGGTGCTGACGGCGTCCATGACGTAGCCCAGATCCTTGTGGGGATCGGGGATCGGCAGGGCTTCGATATCGGCCAGGGTGCTGACGACTTTCTTGAAACGCGGGCCTTCGCCGGTTTCGAAGTACAGGCCCTGGCCCATGGCGTCAGGGATGGTCAGGATATCGGAGAACAGGATGGCCGCATCCAGCTGTGGATAGCGGTCCAGCGGTTGCATGGTGACTTCGCAGGCGAACTCCGGGTTCATGCACAGGCTCATGAAGTCGCCGGCGTGGGCGCGACTGGCGCGGTATTCCGGCAGGTAGCGACCGGCCTGACGCATCATCCACACAGGGGTGACGTCCACGGGTTGCTTGAGCAGGGCACGAAGGAAACGGTCGTTCTTGAGGGCAGTCATGTCGGCATCCGCAAAAAAAGTGCGGGCATTTTCTCAGAGCGCGACGCAAAAGGCACGGCAAGAGCCGTGCCTTTTGTCTATCGGGTCAATTTGTCGCGGATATGAAAGCGCCACAAAACAAATGTGGGAGCGGGCTTGCTCGCGAAAGCGGTGGGTCAGCTAACACATCTGGTGACTGATATACCGCATTCGCGAGCAAGCCCGCTCCCACATTTTGATCCCATTTCAATCCGGGATCGGGGTCAGACCTGCAGGTAATCCAGGATCCCTTCGGCGGCGTTGCGGCCTTCGAAGATGGCCGTCACTACCAGGTCAGACCCGCGCACCATGTCGCCACCGGCGAAGATTTTCGGGTTGCTGGTCTGGTGTTTGTACTGGCCTTGTTCCGGGGCTACAACGCGGCCCTGGCTGTCGGTCTGGATTTCGAACTGCTCGAACCAAGGCGCCGGGCTTGGGCGGAAACCGAAGGCGATGACCACGGCGTCTGCCGGGATGATCTCTTCGGAACCCGGGATCGGCTCGGGGCTGCGACGGCCACGGGCATCCGGTTCGCCGAGACGGGTCTCGACCACTTTCACGCCTTCGACACGGTCTTCACCGACGATAGCGATCGGCTGGCGGTTGTAGAGGAATTTCACGCCTTCTTCCTTGGCGTTCTTCACCTCTTTGCGCGAACCCGGCATGTTGGCTTCGTCACGACGGTAGGCACAGGTCACCGACTTGGCGCCCTGGCGAATCGAAGTGCGGTTGCAGTCCATCGCGGTATCACCACCGCCCAGCACCACGACCTTCTTGCCTTTCATGTCGACGAAATCTTCCGGCGACTTTTCAAAGCCCAGGTTGCGGTTGACGTTGGCGATCAGGAAGTCCAGAGCGTCGTACACGCCCGGCAGGTCTTCACCGGCAAAGCCGCCCTTCATGTAGGTGTAGGTGCCCATGCCCATGAACACGGCATCGTATTCTTCAAGCAGTTGTTCCATGGTCACGTCTTTGCCGATTTCGGTATTGAGGCGGAACTCGATACCCATGCCGGTGAAGACTTCGCGACGATGGCTCAGTACGGTTTTTTCCAGCTTGAACTCAGGAATGCCGAAGGTCAGCAGGCCGCCGATTTCCGGGTTCTTGTCGAACACCACCGGGGTCACGCCGCCACGCACCAGCACGTCGGCACAGCCCAGGCCCGCCGGGCCCGCGCCGATGATCGCGACGCGCTTGCCGGTCGGCTTGACCTTGGACATGTCCGGGCGCCAGCCCATGGCGAACGCGGTGTCGGTGATGTACTTCTCCACCGAACCGATGGTCACCGCGCCGAAGCCGTCGTTGAGGGTGCACGCACCCTCGCACAGACGGTCCTGCGGGCACACCCGGCCGCACACTTCCGGCAGGGTGTTGGTCTGGTGCGACAGCTCGGCGGCGGCGAGGATGTTGCCCTCGGCCACCAGCTTCAGCCAGTTCGGAATGAAGTTGTGCACCGGGCACTTCCATTCGCAATACGGGTTACCGCAACCCAGGCAGCGGTGGGCCTGGTCGGCCGAGTGCTGGGGTTTGAAGGGCTCGTAGATTTCCACGAACTCTTTCTTGCGTTGACGCAACAGTTTCTTCTTCGGATCTTTGCGCCCGACATCGATGAACTGGAAGTCGTTATTCAGACGTTCAGCCATGTTAAAACCTCATCAAACTCTTCAGGCGCATATCACTGCGGGTTGGCACGGATGCTGGAAAGCAACGATTTCAGGTTGGCAGCCTTGGGCTTGACCAGCCAGAAACGGCGCAGGTAGTCATCGAGGTTTTCAGCGAGGTTGCGACCCCATTCGCTGTTGGTTTCCTCGACATATTCGTCCAGCACATGCTGCAAGTGGTTGCGATAGGATTCCATCGCTTCGCCGCTGATCCGCTGGATCTCCACCAACTCGTGGTTCACCTTGTCGACGAAGGTGTTGTCCTGGTCGAGCACGTAGGCGAAACCGCCGGTCATGCCCGAACCGAAGTTGTAGCCGGTCTTGCCCAGCACCGCGACAAACCCCCCGGTCATGTACTCGCAGCAGTGATCGCCCGTGCCTTCAACCACGGTGTGGGCACCGGAGTTACGCACTGCGAAACGCTCACCGGCCGTGCCCGCGGCAAACAGCTTGCCGCCGGTTGCGCCGTACAGGCAGGTGTTGCCGATGATGGCACTGTCTTGAGTCTTGTAGACGCTGCCCACTGGCGGGACGATCACCAGCTTGCCGCCGGTCATGCCCTTGCCCACGTAGTCGTTGGCGTCGCCTTCGAGGTACATGTTCAAGCCACCGGCGTTCCATACGCCGAAGCTCTGGCCAGCGGTGCCCTTGAAGCGGAAGGTGATCGGCGCCTTGGCCATGCCCTGGTTGCCGTGCTTGCGCGCGATTTCGCCGGAGATGCGTGCGCCGATGGAACGGTCGCAGTTGCAGATATCCAGGGCGAATTCGCCGCCGCTCGCGTCGTTGATCGACGAAGTGGCCATCTCGACCATCTTCTCGGCCAGCAGGCCCTTGTCGAACGGCGGGTTGCGGTCAACCTGGCAGAACTGTGGCTTGTCGGCCGGGATATGATCGCTGCCCAACAGCGGCGTCAGGTCCAGGTGCTGTTGCTTGGCGGTCTGGCCCTCGAGGATGTCCAGCAGGTCGGTACGGCCGATCAGCTCTTCCAGGGAACGCACGCCCAGCTTGGCCAGCCACTCACGGGTTTCCTCGGCGACGTAGGTGAAGAAATTCACCACCATGTCGACGGTACCGATGTAGTGGTCCTTGCGCAGCTTCTCGTTCTGAGTGGCCACGCCGGTGGCGCAGTTGTTCAGGTGGCAGATGCGCAGGTATTTGCAGCCCAGGGCGATCATTGGCGCGGTGCCGAAGCCGAAGCTTTCGGCGCCGAGGATTGCGGCCTTGATCACGTCGAGGCCGGTTTTCAGGCCACCGTCGGTCTGCACCCGGACCTTGCCGCGCAGGTCGTTGCCGCGCAGGGTCTGGTGGGTTTCAGCCAGGCCCAGTTCCCACGGTGCGCCGGCGTACTTGATGGAGGTCAGCGGCGAAGCGCCGGTGCCGCCGTCGTAGCCGGAGATGGTGATCAGGTCGGCATAGGCCTTGGCCACACCGGCGGCGATGGTGCCCACGCCGGCTTCCGCTACCAGTTTCACCGAGACCAGGGCCTGCGGGTTGACTTGTTTCAGGTCGAAAATCAGCTGCGACAAATCCTCGATCGAGTAGATGTCGTGGTGCGGCGGCGGCGAAATCAATGTCACGCCCGGCACTGCATAACGCAGCTTGGCGATCAGGCCATTGACCTTGCCGCCTGGCAGTTGCCCGCCTTCGCCCGGCTTGGCGCCCTGGGCAACCTTGATCTGCAGCACTTCGGCGTTGACCAGGTATTCCGGGGTTACACCAAAACGGCCAGTGGCGACCTGCTTGATTTTCGAGCTCTTGATGGTGCCGTAGCGCGCCGGGTCTTCACCGCCTTCGCCGGAGTTGGAACGCGCGCCCAGGCGGTTCATGGCTTCGGCCAGGGCTTCGTGAGCCTCAGGCGACAAGGCGCCCAGGGAAATACCGGCGGAGTCGAAACGCTTGAGGATCGATTCCAGTGGCTCGATCTCGCTGATGGCCAGCGGCGTGTCCAGGGTTTTCACCTTGAACAAATCGCGGATCATCGACACCGGGCGGTTATCCACCAGCGCGGTGTATTCCTTGAACTTGGCGTAGTCGCCTTGCTGCACGGCGGCTTGCAGGGTGTTGACCACGTCCGGGTTATAGGCGTGGTATTCGCCACCGTGCACGAACTTCAGCAGGCCGCCTTGCTGGATCGGCTTGCGCGCGCTCCAGGCTTCGGCGGCCAGGGCTTTCTGCTCGGCTTCGATGTCGACGAAACGCGCACCCTTGATGCGGCTCGGCACGCCACGGAAGCTCATCTCGCAAACTTCTTCCGACAGGCCGATGGCTTCGAACAATTGCGCGCCGCGGTAGGACGTGACGGTGGAGATGCCCATCTTCGACAGGATCTTCAGCAGGCCCTTGGTGATGCCCTTACGGTAGTTCTTGAACACCTCGTAGAGGTCGCCCAGGACTTCGCCGGTACGGATCAGGTCGCCGAGTACTTCGTAAGCCAGGAACGGATACACCGCCGAGGCGCCGAAGCCGATCAACACCGCAAAGTGATGCGGGTCGCGGGCGGTGGCGGTTTCAACCAGGATGTTGGAATCGCAACGCAGGCCCTTTTCGGTCAGGCGGTGGTGTACCGCGCCGGTGGCCAGGGAAGCGTGGATCGGCAGCTTGCCCGGGGCGATATGGCGGTCGGTCAGCACGATCTGGGTACGGCCGGCACGCACGGCTTCTTCAGCCTGATCGGCGACATTGCGCACCGCGGCTTCAAGGCCGAGGCTCTCGTCGTAGTTCAGGTCGATGATCTGCCGGTCGAAGCCCGGGCGGTCCAGGGTCATCAACGAGCGCCACTTGGCCGGAGAAATCACCGGCGAGCTGAGGATCACGCGGGAAGCGTGCTCAGGCGATTCCTGGAAGATGTTGCGCTCGGCACCGAGGCACACTTCCAGGGACATCACGATGGCTTCGCGCAGCGGGTCGATCGGCGGGTTGGTCACCTGGGCGAACTGCTGGCGGAAATAGTCGTACGGCGTGCGCACGCGCTGGGACAGCACGGCCATTGGCGTGTCATCGCCCATGGAGCCGACGGCTTCGTAGCCCTGCTCGCCCAGTGGGCGCAGCACCTGGTCACGTTCTTCGAAGGTGACCTGGTACATCTTCATGTACTGCTTGAGCTGGTCGACGTCGTAGAAGGCAGAACCGTGGTCGTTGTCTTCCATGGTTGCCTGGATGCGCAGGGCATTCTTGCGCAGCCATTGCTTGTACGGATGACGGGACTTCAAGCGGTTGTCGATGGCATCGGTGTCGAGAATCTGACCGGTCTCGGTGTCCACGGCGAGGATCTGGCCCGGGCCAACACGGCCCTTGGCGATCACGTCTTCCGGCTTGTAGTTCCACACGCCGATTTCCGAGGCCAGGGTGATGAAGCCGTTGGTGGTGGTCACCCAGCGCGCCGGGCGCAGGCCGTTACGGTCGAGCAGGCACACGGCGTAGCGACCGTCGGTCATTACCACGCCGGCCGGGCCGTCCCACGGTTCCATGTGCATCGAGTTGTACTCATAGAACGCCCGCAGGTCGGGGTCCATGGTCTCGACGTTCTGCCACGCTGGCGGAATGATCATGCGCACGCCACGGAACAGGTCGATGCCGCCGGTGACCATCAGTTCGAGCATGTTGTCCATGCTGGAGGAGTCGGAACCCACGCGGTTGACCAGCGGGCCGAGCTCTTCCAGGTCCATCAGGTCGTTGGCGAACTTGGTGCGACGGGCCACGGCCCAGTTGCGGTTGCCGGTGATGGTGTTGATCTCGCCGTTGTGGGCGAGGAAGCGGAATGGCTGGGCCAGCGGCCATTTCGGCAGGGTATTGGTGGAGAAGCGCTGGTGGAACACGCAGATTGCGGTTTGCAGGCGCTCATCGCTCAGGTCTGGATAGAAGGCGGTCAAGTCCGCCGGCATCATCAGGCCTTTATAAATGATGGTCTTGTGGGAAAAGCTGCAGATGTAGTGGTCGGTGTCGGCGGCATTGGCCACGGACGAGCGACGACGAGAGGTGAACAGCTTGATCGCCATGTCCTGGTCGCTCAGGCCGTCGCCTGCGATGAACACTTGTTCGATCTGCGGCAGGCGCTCCAGGGCCAGGCGGCCCAGTACGCTGGTGTCGATCGGCACTTTGCGCCAGCCGACGAGCTGCAGGCCAGCGGCCAGGATCTCGCGGTTCATGTTCTCGCGAGCAGCTTCGGCTTTTACCGGGTCCTGGTTGAAGAACACCATGCCCACAGCGTACTGCTTGGGCAAATCGGCGCCGAAATGTTCCTTGGCGACTGCGCGCAGGAACTGGTCGGGCTTTTGAATCAGCAAGCCGCAACCGTCACCGGTCTTGCCGTCGGCGTTGATCCCACCGCGGTGGGTCATGCAGGTCAGGGCCTCGATGGCCGTTTGCAAAAGGGTATGACTGGGCTCGCCCTGCATGTGGGCTATCAGGCCGAAACCGCAGTTATCCTTGAATTCATCGGGTTGGTACAGACCTGCTTTCATAGACACTTTCTCACCAGGCTGCCTCTTATTTCGAGGCAAATTTCTTTTCAATTCAACCGGTTACCTTCCACGCCGAACGTACGCCGGCTTAGCGGGGGCAAAAGGGAGGTCATTGTACACACCGACACAGACGCTCACAAATTTAGCGACGAAATGTCGCAAATCTATGTCGCATTTATGAAAGGTTTAAAGCGATATGCTGTGCTAGTCAAAACTTTTTTAATTTTGACCGCTACGACTCAAAAGCCACTGTGACGCAGACACCACAAAGCGCGCGGCCTTCAGGGCTGCACGCTGTGTTGTTTTTTTTGAGGTGCCGAGAGGGCGGCCTGGGTAAGGCCGCCGGATCTTCAGCGAGTTGTTGCCAGTTCTTGTTGAACGCTGGCGACAGTGCGAGGCCAAGGTTTACCAGCCTGAACCTTCGCTGGCAAGGCCTTGATAGCGGATTCCGCTGCTGTACGGCTGGAGAAGTTGCCGTAAGTGATCACGTAGAGAGGCTTGCCGTTGAGCACTTTCTTGAAATAACGGTACTCGCCGCCCTGCTCTTTCACGAACGCCTGGGCGTTGGCTTCGGAGCTGGTGCCGAGGATCTGCACCACGAAGTTACCGGTAGGCTGGCTGGCATACCAGCTGCTGCCGGCAGCGCCAGTCGCGGCCTTGGCCACGACGGCCGGTTTTTCGGCAGGCTTGGCGGCTGGAGCCGGTTTGGCCGCAGGCGCCGGGGCGACCGGCTTGGCAACAGGCGCAGGCTTGGCGGTGGCGACCTGGGCTGGCGCTGGCGTCGGCTTGGCCGCTGGCTGACCGGCTGGCACGCCCGCAGGTGGCGCGGTGGTGGTCACGGTCGGCGGCGTGGCGCTGGAGCCTTCCACGGGCACCCCATCGTCGCCTTCGGAGATGCCGCCAGCTTCTTCGGCGAGCGGGCCGCGCATCACTGGCTGGCCGACCATCGGCAGGTTGGTGGGTTGGCCGGAGTTGGCAAACTCAACGTTCGGCGTTGGCTTGCCCAGTGGCAACTGCGCCTGTTCGGTTGGCGCGCCAGCGGTGGTCGGTGCCTTGTTGCGACCTGGAATCAACCAGGCGGCGGCGACGGCAACCACGACAACGGCAGAAATTGCCAATACGTGCTTCTTCGGCATAGTAAACCCCATCTTTGGACGCTTTACCGCTGAGCGGCTGGCAATCATGGCTTCGATCATGGCATCCCGGGCAACCTGGTTGATGGTGCCAGGCCAGCCGTCGGAGCTTTCGTGAATATCAGAGATCTGCGAAGCGGAGAAAAGTTCGATGCCCTGCCCCGCGCCTTCCAGCCGCTGGGCCAGGTATTCGCGGGTTTCTTCTTCTTCGTAAGGCTGCAGTTCGATGACGTGGAACAGCTCCTGCTCACCGCTGATCTGTTCAAGTTCGGCGATCAGCGAAGACTCGCCAAACAGGAACACATGCGGGCGCCCTTCAGGCGTACCGGCCGCCAGGGCCAGCAACGCTTCCAGGGCAGATTCGTCGAGCTGCTCGGCGTCATCCACCAGCAGGTAGACTTCCTGGCCGGTCAGGCCCAGTTGCACCACTTGCTTGAGGATCGCATTCGGCTCGGCAGTGGACACGTCGAGGGCCTGGGCCACTTGACGCAACACGCCTGCCGCATCACCGGCACCACGGGCGGAAACCACCACGCTCTGTACCGATTGCTTGTTGGTGCTGGCCACCAGTGCCTGGCGCAGCAAGGTCTTGCCGCTGCCCAATGGGCCGGTGACCACCAGCAGCAACTGGCTGTAGCGCGCCAGGTGGTGCAGTTGTCCCAGCACCGGCTTGCGTTGCGCAGGGAAAAACTTGAAACCAGGCACCCGAGGAGCAAAAGGGTCGTGGCTTAACTGGTAATGGCCGAGGAACGCCTCGTCGGCATGCAAACTAGTCATCGGGATCTTATTAACCTTTAAGCTGGGCCAGGGCGCGGTAATCCGCTCCCAGCGTGGCCTGTAAAATCTCTTTCGGATAATCGTCGGTCACTACCGCTTCGCCCATTCGGCGCAACAGCACCAGTCGCAGTCGACCGTCGATCACTTTCTTGTCTATTGCCATATGTTCGAGAAAATCTGCCTCGGTCATCTCCTCGGGAGGAATGACCGGCAACCCGGCGCGCTGGAACAGGCGGATCCCGCGATCACGCTCCTGGGCGCTGATCCAGCCCAGGCGTTGCGACATCTCCAATGCCATCACTGTGCCAGCCGCTACGGCCTCTCCATGCAACCACACACCATAGCCCATGTGGGTCTCGATCGCATGGCCGAAGGTGTGGCCGAGGTTCAAGGTGGCGCGCACGCCGGACTCACGTTCGTCGGCATTCACCACCAGCGCCTTGGCGGCGCAGGAGCGGGAAATCGCTTCGGTGAGTGCCACCTGGTCGAGGGCGCGCAGGGCGTCGACGTGTTCTTCCAGCCAGGTCAGGAACGGCTCGTCGCAGATCAGCCCGTACTTGATGACTTCCGCCAGGCCCGCCGACAGCTCGCGGGGTGGCAGGGTATTGAGGGTGGCAGTGTCGATCAGCACCACATTCGGCTGATAGAACGCGCCGACCATGTTCTTGCCCAGCGGGTGGTTGATGCCGGTCTTGCCGCCCACCGACGAATCGACCTGGGACAGCAAGGTGGTCGGTACCTGGATAAAGTCCACGCCGCGCTGATAGCAGGCGGCTGCAAAGCCGGCCATGTCGCCGATCACACCGCCACCCAGGGCCACCACAGTGGTGCGCCGGTCATGACGGGCTGTCAGCAGGCCATCAAAGATCAGTTGCAGGGTTTCCCAGGTCTTGAAGGCCTCGCCGTCCGGCAGCACCACCGAGATCACCGAGTACGCCGCCAGGCTGCGGCTCAGACGCTCAAGATACAGCGGCGCGACCGTTTCATTGGAGATGATCGCCACTTGCCGCCCGGCAATATGCGGTGCGAGCAACTCGGGCTGGTCCAACAAACCTTCGCCAATATGGATCGGGTAGCTGCGCTCGCCAAGATCGACCTTAAGTGTCTGCATGTGTCCCCGCGTTGAAGATGAAAGCAGGCGTCCTGCCCTACATTAACGTTGTCGGCAACGTCGGGATCTGACGCTGCCTGATGGCTCTACGCCACAACTCGGACGGTCATGACGCGCCGCCGAGGATAGCGCATTTCGGCCCTGGCTTTAACGGGGTGGCAACTGTGCCAGGCGCTCGAGAATGTCGAGAACCACCATTCGTGGCGGCCGCTCATCGGTTTCCACCACCAGATCGGCGATTTCCCGATAAAGCGGGTCGCGCAGCGTCAGCAGGTCCCGCAGGGTTTTTGCCGGGTCGGCGGTGCGCAGCAATGGGCGATTGCGGTCGCGAGCGGTGCGGCCCACCTGCTGCTCGACAGACGCGTGCAGATAAACCACGCGACCGCCGGCGTGCAGCGCCCGGCGGTTCTCGTCGCGCATCACTGCGCCACCGCCGGTGGCCAATACCACGCCATCGCAGCCGCACAGTTCGGCAATCATCGCCTGCTCGCGGTCGCGAAAGCCCAGTTCGCCTTCCTTATCGAAGATCCACGGGATATTGGCGCCCGTGCGCAATTCAATTTCCTTATCGGAGTCTTTGAATGGCAGGCGCAGCTCTTTGGCCAGCAAACGGCCGATGGTGCTTTTTCCAGCCCCCATCGGTCCTACAAGAATCAAATTTCGCACAGAATCAACGACTCACAGCAATCGCCTGGTTATTCATAATACGCGGAGTCAGGAATACCAGCAGCTCGGATTTTTTCTCCGAAACCACATCCCGCCGGAAAAGGCGGCCAAGATACGGCACATCGCCCAAAAATGGCACTTTATCTACCACTTTGCTTTGAGTATTGGAGAAAACCCCGCCGATCACGATGGTCTCCCCGTCCTTGACCAGCACCTTGGCATTGACCTCGTTTTTCTTGATCGGCGGCACATCGTTGAGCCTGTTCAGGTAGTCGGGCTCGTCCTTGGTGACCTTGACCTCCATGATCACCCAGCCGTCCGGGGTGATTTGCGGGGTCACTTCCAATGACAAGGAGGCCTCCTTGAACGACACCGAGGTCGCGCCGGTGGAGCTGGACTCCTGATAGGGAATCTCGGTGCCCTTGAGGATTCGCGCGGTTTCCTTGTCGGAGGTGACGACCTTGGGCTGCGAAACGATTTCACCATTGCCGGTTTTTTCCATGGCGGTCAGTTCCAGGTCCAGCAGCAGGTTGTCGGTGATAAACGCGACACCCAGGCCGGCGCTGCCGTTGACCGCCCCCAGGTCCACAAACGGCGAGCTGGGCGGGATTTCAGGCGGCTCGGTGCCTTCGGCCAGCGGTTTCCTGATCCCGCCAGCGCTCCAGTTACCCCGATTCAGTTGCCCGCCCCAGCGCACGCCAAGGCTTTTGTCGTAATCCACATTGGCCTCGACGATCCGCGCCTCGATCATCACCTGCCTTACCGGAATATCCAGTTGCGCCACAATCGTGCGCAGCTCCTCCAGCCGCTCCCGGGTCTGGTAGGCGATGATGTTGTTGGTGCGGTCATCCACCGCCACCGAGCCGCGCTCATCGGTGGCGCCTTCCAGGCCCACGGCCGACTGGAAGAGCTTGGCCAGGTCCGACGCCTTGGCGTAATTGACTTGCAGCAACTCGCGGCGCAGCGGTGCCAAGTCAGTCATTTGCTTGCGCGACTCCATCGCCAGCAACTCGCGGGCGGCCAACTCCTCGGCCGGCGCGACCAGCAGCACATTGGCCGTCACACGCTTGTCCAGCCCCTTGGTTTGCAGCACCAGGTCCAGGGCCTGGTCCCAGGGCACGTCCTTGAGGCGCAGGGTGATCGAACCCTGCACGTCGTCGCTGGTCACCAGATTGAGGCCGGCAACGTCAGCAATCTGCTGCAGCACCGCGCGCAACTCGATGTTCTGGAAGTTGAGGGACAGCTTGTCCCCGGTGAATGCCACGCGTCCGGTACTCAGGGGCGCATTGCCAGGTGGCGGCAGGTGAATCAAGTCGATTCGATTGGGCACAGCCATGACCATCGGTGCCGTGAACGCTATCCATAGCGCCACACCGAAGGACGAAAAAGTCCTTTTCATTGTTTGTTTCCGTTATGAGTTAGCGTTCAGTGCAAGGGTTTGCGAGCGTTCCAGCCACGCGCCCTGGCCATCCGGGAAAAGCTCGGCCAGTTCGACATGGGAGTCATGAATCGCCGTGATGCGCCCGTGATCCGGGCCCAGGTAATCGCCGATTGCCAGGCGATGGACAGACGACGCTCCGCGCAGCAGGGCGAAGGTTTGGGCCCCCAGGGACAGGGTCCCGACCATTTCGAACTGCTCCACGGCGAAGCCTTCGAGGATTCCGCGAGGCCTGGCGAGATCAGGTCCGGCAGCCGGTCGCCCGGCGGGTCGAACCAGTTGGCGAGAGGGCGGCTGGAAAGGGTCGCGCAAGGCTGCAAAATCGTACGCCACTTGCTGCGGCCCGGGCTCGGCGACAGCCTGTGCCGGCGGGTGCAAATCAACCTCCAGGTCATCGCCCGCCTGGCGGTTGTGACGATAGGTCCTGGCTACCAGACTGAGATGCAACTCCGAGGGATCGACAGGACTGAATGCCAAGTCATGCACCGTGACAATTCCCGGCAAGCTGGCCATTCCGTTGATGAACGCCGCCAGGTCGTGAAAAGTCCCGGTGACGCCAATCTGCATGGGCGATTCGATGTACAGGGCACGAGGCTGGTCATCCCGAAGTTCGATGGCCTCCAGCACCAAGCCATTGGCGGCACTCAGGCGGCCAATATCTTCAAGCAGGCCGGGTACCTGGGTGTCGGCAGGCAGCCGCCGTAACAGGTTGGCGAAATGGCCTCGCATTGTTTCGAGTTCGCGGACCAGGGACTCCAGGCCGGCAGCCTGGATGGTTTTCAGCGCGACCTGCTGTTCAAGCGCCACTTCCTGCGACTCAAGCTGGCGCAGTTGCTCCCGCGCCCCACTCAAGTAGAAGGTATTGCCCACCGCCCACAGCAGGCAAACCACCGCGCCAGCCAGCAACGCCTTGCCCGGCAAGGGCCAGTTGGCGGCGTTCTGGCAGAGCTGGGTTATATCGGATTCCGTCAGCCCTGGCAGGCCTGACGCCCCTCTCATTGGCGCACCTCATCCGAGTGACCATGGCGAACCGTCAACTGGAAGCCATTGTCGTCGCCCTCCTGCGCGCCGCGAACCCGTTGAAGCCGGGGCGCTTCCAAGTCTTCGGCAGCTTCGAGGCCACGCATGAACTGAGCAATGTCCCGGTTCGATCCGGCCGTGCCGCTGATGGAAACAGAACCGCCGTCGACGCTCACTTCACGCAACTGCACCCCGTCCGGCACGGCACGGGCCAACTGGTCCAGCAACTGAGCACCCGCCGCACGATCGTCCTGCAAACCCTGCACAACTTTCATCCGTTCCATCAACTGCTGGCGCTGCTCATGCAGTTCGTCGATGGCCTTGATCCGCGAGTCGAGCCCGGTGACACCCTGGCTCAACTGGTTATTGCGAGCCAACTGCCGATCGATTGCACGGTCGATCACCTGGTCTGCCAGCCAAACCGCAGCCAGCGCCACCGCTGCAGCCCCTGCCAAAAACACCAGAAAATATTTGCGCCGCCGCTCATTCCGTTCTGCGCGCCACGGCAACAGGTTGATTCGTGTCATCAGTCGAAACTCCTCAGGGCCAGCCCGCAGGCCACTCCCATTCCCTGGGCATCCACGGCCCATTGCGCGCCATCGACACGACGGCCTGGCGTGATGCTGTCCGAAGCCTGCCTGCCCGCGCGAGCCAATGCAAATGCTTCGACATCCACTATCCGCGTCGCCAGCCCCGCAAGGGCCAAAACCGCCTCACGGGCCTCCACCTGTTCCTTGAGGCAGGCAACCAGCAGCACATCGACGCTTTGCGGGTCATGGGCCGACGGGCCCTGCACCTGGAAGTCGATAGCCACATCCTCCAGCGGATAAGGAATGTACTGGTCTGCTTCCCCATGGATTCGACGCACCATTTCAGCATCCGTCAGCCCCGTGTCCATCTCCAGCACGCGGGTAATCACCGAGGGCCCTGCCACGGCCACGGCGGCATGCCTGAGTGATGTATGCGCCTGTACCAGCGCCCGGGAAAGTGCCTGCGCGACGGCATCGAAATCAACCACGCTGCTGTCGACCACCGCATGGGCCGGCAAGTGCTGCATGGCGTAGCCGCGCACGCTGTAGCCAGTGCCTGAAGCCTCCAGCTCCACCAGCCTGACGCCGGTGTCATTGATGTCGACACCCAGGACGGCATCGGCTTTTCGCCTGAAAAATCCCTTTCTCATAAAACTCCCCAAAACTTTCCCTGTCTTACGGACTGATTGCTGCCAGGCTTCCTGCATTCGGTCGGCTTGTGTGAGCGGCACGAATGACGCCCGAAGCCGAAAAATGCTTTAATGCCCAGCGTTTTTTCCCGCGTTTATCTGCTGGCCGGGTCGATCCACCACTTGCCGTGCATGTCCCGACGCCTAACCCATTCTTTTCCTTGGAAATCCAAAAGCCTTGATTCGTCTGCTGAAGTTTTTCGGGTACTCCATTGTCGCGATCGTCTGCGGGCTGATGCTCGTGCTCAGCGGGGCCTATCTCTACCTTAGTCCGGGTTTGCCCTCCGTAGAGGCCCTGAGAAGTATCCAGTTGCAGATTCCTTTGCGGGTCTACAGCAGCGATGAAAAACTGATCGCGGAGTTCGGCGAAATGCGCCGCACACCGATCCGTTTCGCCGACATTCCACCCAATTTCATCAACGCCCTGCTGTCGGCTGAAGACGATAACTTCGCCAATCACTATGGCGTCGACCCAAGCAGCCTGGTGCGGGCGGCCACGCAGTTGGTAAAAAGCGGACACATTCAATCCGGTGGCAGCACCATCACCATGCAGGTGGCGAAGAACTTCTTCCTCACCAGCGAACGCAGCTTTTCCCGCAAAGCCACGGAAATCCTCCTGGCGTTGCAGATCGAACGTCAGCTGACCAAGGACGAGATCCTTGAGCTGTACGTCAACAAGATCTATCTGGGCAACCGCGCCTACGGCATTGAGGCGGCTTCACAAGTTTACTACGGCAAGTCGATTCGTGACGCCAGCCTGGCGCAGATGGCGATGATTGCCGGCCTGCCCAAGGCGCCTTCACGCTTTAACCCGCTGGCCAACCCGGCGCGCAGCAAAGAGCGCCGCGACTGGATCCTGGGCCGCATGTACAAGCTGGGCAAGATCGACCAGGCCGCGTACGAAAGTGCGGTGGCCGAGCCGCTGAACGCCAGCTATCACGTGCCAACCCCGGAAGTGAATGCCCCGTATATCGCCGAAATGGCCCGTGCCGAGATGGTCGGCCGCTATGGCAGCGAGGCGTACACCGAAGGTTTCCGCGTGACCACGACGATTCCGAGCAACCTGCAGGAAATCGCCAACAAGTCGGTACACGATGGCCTGGTCGCCTATGACCAGCGCCATGGCTACCGCGGCCCTGAATCGCGCCTGCCGGGCAAGACCCTGAGCGCCTGGACCGTCGAGCTGGGCAAACAGCGCCCGATCAGCGGCCTTGAACCCGCCATCGTCACCCAGGTGAAGAAAGATGGCGTGCAGGTACTGACGCGCACCGGCGAAGAGCATGTGTCGTGGGACAGCATGAAATGGGCCCGCCCTTTCCTGAACACCAACAGCATGGGCCCGATGCCCAAGCAGCCGTCGGACGTGGCCCAGGTCGGTGACCTGGTTCGCGTGCAGCGCCAGAAGGACGACAGCCTGAAATTCAGCCAGGTGCCCGTGGCACAGGGCGCGCTGGTGTCGCTTGACCCGCAGAACGGTGCAATCCGTGCCCTGGTCGGCGGCTTTGCCTTCGAGCAGAGCAACTACAACCGCGCCACCCAGGCCAAGCGCCAGCCGGGTTCCAGCTTCAAGCCGTTCATCTACAGCGCTGCACTGGATAACGGCTACACCGCCGCCAGCCTGGTCAACGATGCACCGATCGTGTTCGTCGACGAGTACCTGGACAAGGTCTGGCGCCCGAAGAACGACACCAACACCTTCCTCGGCCCGATCCGCGTCCGCGAGGCGCTGTACAAGTCGCGTAACCTGGTGTCGATCCGCCTGCTGCAGGCGATGGGCGTAGGCAAGACCATCGACTACATCACCCGCTTCGGCTTCAACAAGTCGGACCTGCCGCCCAACCTGTCCCTGGCACTGGGTACCGCCACGCTGACGCCGATGGAAATCGCCACCGGCTGGAGCACCTTTGCCAACGGTGGCTACAAGATCACCCCGTACCTGATCGACAAGATCGAAAGCCGTAGCGGCGAAACCCTGTTCACCGCCAACCCGCCACGGGTACCGGGCGACGTGGTCAATGGCGTCGCGGCCACTGACGGCCAGGCAGCACCGGCCAACGGCGGCATCACCATCGAGCCAACGCCAGGCGAAGCCCCCGCAGCCGGCGCCCCCGCCGCACCACAAGCGCCGGCGGTAGCCGAACGCGTTGTGGATGGCCGTACCACCTACATCCTCAACAGCATCCTGGAAGACGTGATCAAGAAAGGTACGGGGCGTCGCGCCCTGGCCCTGGGCCGTGCCGATATCGCCGGCAAGACCGGTACCACCAACGATTCCAAGGATGCCTGGTTCTCAGGCTACAACGCCGACTACGTGACCACCGTATGGACCGGTTACGACCAGCCGGAAAGCCTCGGTCGCCGGGAGTTCGGCGGCACCGTCGCGCTGCCGATCTGGATGAGCTACATGGCCGCCGCGCTGAAGGATATGCCGCTGCATACCCAGCCGGAACCGGAAGGCATCCTGAGCCTGCGGATCGACCCGGTCAGCGGCCGTGCAGCAGCGCCGAGCACGCCGAATGCGTACTTCGAGCTGTTCAAGAGCGAGGACACGCCGCCGTCGGTCAACGAGCTGGGCAATGGTGTTGCACCGGGCAGCCCGCTGCCGGCGGACGAGGCGGCGCCGATCGACTTGTTCTAACACGCAGTTCCAATGTGGGAGCGGGCTTGCTCGCGAAAGCGGAGTATCAGGCTCAGATGGGCCGACTGACACACCGTCTTCGCGAGCAAGCCCGCTCCCACAGTTGGATCACCGCCAGGCTCGAGCCAATTGCCAGCCACAAAAAAAGCCCCGACTCGCAAGAGCCGGGGCTTTTTGGTGGTGCGCTACAACGGCTTAGCCGTTGAACACATCATCCACGCTTTGCAGCGGGTAGTTCTTCGGATACGGCAGGGTGGCCACACCCGTCTCGATTGCGGCTTTGGCCACGGCATCGGAGATCAGGGTGATCAGGCGCTTGTCCATTGGTTTCGGGATGATGTACTCACGACCGAATTCCAGCTTGATGCCGCCGTAGGCGTCGCACACTTCCTGAGGAACCGGCAGCTTGGCCAGTTCGCGCAGGGCGTTGGCGGCCGCGACTTTCATCTCTTCGTTGATGCGCTTGGCGCGAACGTCCAGGGCACCACGGAAGATGAACGGGAAGCCCAGTACGTTGTTGACCTGGTTCGGGTAGTCCGAACGGCCGGTGGCCATGATCACGTCGCTACGGGTGGCGTGGGCCAGTTCCGGGGAGATTTCCGGATCCGGGTTGGAGCACGCGAACACGATCGGGTTGGCCGCCATGGACTTGAGGCCTTCGGCGCTCAGCAGGTTCGGGCCGGACAGGCCAACGAACACGTCTGCACCGTCCAGGGCGTCAGCCAGGGTACGCTTGGAGGACGGATGCGCGAACATCGCCTTGTACTGGTTCAGGTCGGTACGCTCGGACTGCACAACGCCCTTGCTGTCGACCATGTAGATGTTTTCCAGCTTGGCGCCCATGCTCACCAGCAACTTCATGCAGGAGATGGCCGCGGCGCCGGCGCCCAGGCAAACGATCTTGGCTTCGCCAAGGGTTTTGCCGGCGATTTCCAGGGCATTGATCATGCCGGCCGCGGTAACGATCGCGGTGCCGTGCTGGTCATCGTGGAATACCGGGATGTCGCACTGTTCGATCAGGGCCTTTTCGATCTCGAAGCACTCAGGTGCCTTGATGTCTTCCAGGTTGATGCCACCGAAGGTGATGGAGATGCGCTTTACGGTGTCGATGAAAGCCTGCGGGCTCTCGGAATCGACTTCGATATCGAATACGTCAATGCCGGCGAAGCGCTTGAACAGCACGCCTTTACCTTCCATGACTGGCTTGGAAGCCAATGGGCCGAGGTTACCCAGGCCGAGGATCGCGGTGCCATCAGAGATCACTGCAACCAGGTTGCCTTTGCCGGTGTACTTGTAGGCCAGTTCAGGATCGCGGGCGATTTCACGTACGGGCTCGGCAACGCCAGGGCTGTAGGCCAGCGACAGGTCGCGGGCGGTGGCAGTGGCTTTGGTGAGCTCTACACTCAGCTTTCCTGGACGAGGATGGGCATGATATTCGAGAGCGGCAGTTTTCAAATCAGACATATCGGCATTCCGCTTTTACTGTTGGTCGACGGACCGCCGAGGATACGCGTGTCGCAAAGTCCCCACAAGACTGGGCAGTCACAGGTGTCAAGGGCCCTGCCCTACGACTTTTGGCCAAGAGCCACGGGATACAAGGGCTCAACTGTTCACAATCGACCTGAAAAATGTCTACAATTTTTTCTTACGGCGCCTGCTCGAGCATGCCGGGATCGGTCAGTGGCAACAGCCAGCGTGCCTGGCCCTTTTCCAGGCCGCCGCGTCGGGAGCGGTCCAGCACCCAGCCGCGGGCTTCGATGGACTGGCCCTGCAAACCCTTCAACAGTGCACTGTCGAATCGGCCCACCAGATTGGGTGCAATGCGCAGTACCAGTGAGCCCTGCAACTCAATCCAGACTCCGCCGCGATTGCGTTCGATTTTGTTCACCTGACCGCTGACCACCGCAAAGCCCGAGCGCCGGATCTTCGCCGCATCGACCACCGGTGACCGGCGCCACACCCCCAGCCGGGCCTGCCGGGCGCTGCGTTCGGCGGCTTGCTGGCAGGCCACCCGTTCCACATTCGGCGCGACCGCCACCTGGAAGCCAAGGCCTTCGGCGAGCAACTGCGCTTCCAGATTTGCTCCATTGGCACCGTAGAGATGGGCCAGGGTGCGGCCGTAACGGTCCTTGCTCTCCCGTCCGGGCACCACGCCAACGCGCCCACCGCTCGCGTCCACCAGACTTTGCAGGCGCTCGCGAGCAGCCACGGCGAAGGGCTCGTCAGTGCGCCCCTGCTTGCCGGTTTCCGGGGCATTGACGCCGATCATGCGTATGCTGCGGCCATCCTTGAGGCGCACGGTGTCGCCATCCACTACCCGCTGCACGTCGAAGGTCGCGACATCGCCGGGCGCCGGGCAGAACACCTCGGCCTGGGCGGGCGCCAGCCAAATCGCAGACACAAAAAAGGCGCCCACAAGGGACGCCTTTTTCATCAGCGAGGACAAGCCATACAGGCCATCCAAGCGGACCAGCCTTACTCGGCTTTAGGAGCAGCTTTAGCGCCGAAAGCACCGAAGCGGGTCTTGAAGCGGTCAACACGGCCGCCAACATCCAGAGTCTTCTGCTTACCGGTGTAGAACGGGTGGCACTCGTTGCACACGTCGATTGGCAGAGCTTTGCCGAAAGTCGAACGGGTTTCGAACTTGTTACCGCAGCTGCAGGTAACGTCGATGGCAACATAGTTTGGATGGATATCGGCTTTCATGGTGTATTCCTCAGGCTAGCGTGCCGCCAATCAACACTATTGTTGAATACCGCACGTAATTAGGCCGCGGATTCTACCAGACCTTTTTAAACGCGCAAGAAGCACAACGGCCCCTTTCATCAGAAAAGC
>NZ_JACAPX010000024.1:0-48450 GCF_013385435.1 Pseudomonas sp. F9001 | reverse complement strand
AAGCCCGGCTCCCACATCCACCGCTGGTCTGCTAGGCTCCCGCCCTTCTTCGCCGCCCGTCATATGAGAACCCCCGCGTGCCCGACGCCATTTTGCGCCTCGCCCTGCCCTCGCCCCTGCGCCGCCTGTTCGATTATCGGGCCCCTGCCGGCGTATTGCGGTCGCAGTTGCAGCCCGGCATGCGCGTACGGGTACCGTTTGGCCGGCGGGAGATGATCGGCATCCTGGTGGAAGTCGCCGATCACAGCGAAGTGCCCGCCGAGAAGCTCAAGCCGGCCGTGGCCATCCTCGACAGCACGCCGCCGCTGCCGCCTGCGCTGTTCAAGCTGTGCCTGTGGACCTCGCAGTATTACCAGCACAGCCTCGGCGACACCTTGAGCTGGGCGCTGCCGGTGCTGTTGCGCCAGGGCGAACTGGCCGAGGCGCGCCAGGAGCGTTTCTGGTCGATGGTCCCGGGGGCGCGCATGGACGACCCGCGCATCGCCCGCGCCCCGCGCCAGCGTGAAGCCCTGGCAACCCTGGCCCAGCATCCCCACGGCGTCGCCCATCAGCTGTTAAGCAAGCTGATGCTGAGCAAGGACAGCCTGGACTTGCTGCTGGCCAAGGGCCTGGTGCAGGTGGAAATCCGCAAGCACGCCCCCGGCGAGCGCCACGAACACTGGCTGGCTCAGCCGGAATTGCCGCTCAACCCCGAACAACGCGCCGCCTACGAGGCAATTCGCGCCGGCTTCGACAGCTTCCACGCGTTCCTGCTGGCCGGCGTCACGGGCAGCGGCAAGACCGAAGTCTATTTGCAACTGATCCGCGAAACCCTCGAAGCCGGCAAACAGGCACTGGTGCTGATCCCCGAGATCAACCTCGGCCCGCAAACCCTGGCGCGTTTCGAGCAGCGTTTCAACGCGCGCATCGCCCTGGTGCACTCGGCGGTCAACGACCGCGAGCGCCTGGAATCCTGGCTCGCCGCCCGGGACGGCGAGGCCGACATTATTATCGGCACCCGTTCGGCGCTGTTCACCCCGATGAAAAATCCCGGGCTGATCATCATCGACGAAGAACATGACGGCTCCTATAAACAGCAGGAAGGCCTGCGCTACCACGCCCGCGACCTGGCGCTGGTGCGCGCCCGCCAGGAAAACATCCCGATTGTGCTGGGCTCGGCCACGCCTTCCCTGGAAAGCCTGCACAACGCCTACACCGGGCGCTACGGCCTGCTGCGTCTCAATGAGCGGGCCGGCGGCGCCAAGCAGCCCCGCTTCCTGCGCCTGGATGTAAAAAGTCGCCCGCTGGACAGCGGCATTTCCGGGCCGATGCAGCAAGCCATCGGGCAAACCCTCGCGGCGGGCCAGCAAGTGCTGGTGTTCCTCAACCGCCGGGGTTTTGCGCCGACGCTGCTGTGCCACGACTGCGGCTGGATGTCCGAGTGCAATCGCTGCGATGCGCGAATGACCGTGCACCAGCGCTCCGGCGAGTTGCGCTGCCATCACTGCGGCCATGTGGAACGGGTGCCGCGGCACTGCCCGCAGTGCGGCAAAGTCGACTTGCGACCGGTGGGCGCGGGCACCGAGCGCGCCGAAGAACGACTGGGCATCCTGTTCCCGGATTACCCGGTGCTGCGGGTCGACCGCGACAGCACCTCGCGCAAGGACGCGATGAATCAGTTGTTCGCCACGATCCAGAAGGGCCAGCCGTGCATTCTGGTGGGCACGCAGATGCTTGCCAAAGGGCATCACTTCCCACGGGTGACCCTGGTGTCGATCCTGGATGCCGACGGCGGGCTGTTCTCCGGGGATTTTCGCGCCAGCGAGCGCATGGCGCAGTTGATCGTGCAGGTCGCAGGCCGGGCCGGGCGGGCCGAAGAGCCGGGCAAGGTGATCATCCAGACGCACCTGGCCGACCACCCGCTGCTGATTCAACTGACAGAACAAGGCTACTTTGCCTTCGCCGAACAGGCCTTGAGCGAGCGACGCTCGGCAGGTTTGCCACCGTTTGCGCATCTGGCGCTGCTGCGGGCCGAAGCGCACAAGCCAGGGCAGGCCGAAGGTTTCCTGGATGAAGCGTGCAGCGAGGCTGAACGTTTGCTGGGGGAACTGGGTCTGACCGGCATCGAGCTATTGGGCCCGGTGCCAGCACCGATGGAACGCCGCGCCGGGCGCTACCGCGCCCAGCTACTCTTGCAAGCCAGTGCCCGCGCGCCGCTGCATCGTTTATTAAGCAGCTGGTTACTTGCGCTGGAGCAAATGCCCAGTGGTCGCCAGGTGAGATGGTCGCTGGACGTAGACCCGGTAGATTTGTATTAACCCCCTGTGGCGAGGGAGCTTGCTCCCGCTGGGCTGCGTAGCAGCCCCAAAAAAGCCGGGAGCGCTACGCACTCCAGCGGGAGCAAGCTCCCTCGCCACAGCAAGCTCCCTCGCCACAGGTTAATCGTCCGTCAAGGTCCCGCGAAGGTTGGCAAGCCCGCCCTCGCCACGGATAATGCCCAGTTTTTCCACCTGCGCATCGCGCGCCACCGCTTGCGGTCGAAAGAGAACACCATGAAAGACACCATTCGCCAGCTGATCCAACAAGCCCTCACCCAACTCGTCAACGAAGGTGTGTTGCCTGAAGGCCTGACGCCGGCGATCCAGGTGGAAAATACCCGCGACAAGACCCACGGTGATTTCGCCAGCAACATCGCGATGATGCTGGCCAAGCCGGCCGGCCTGAAGCCGCGCGACCTGGCGGAAAAAATCATCGCCGCGCTGCCGGCCGACCCGCAGGTAACCAAGGCTGAAATCGCCGGCCCAGGCTTCATCAACTTCTTCCAGAACACCCAGGCCCTGGCTTCGCGCCTGGACGCGGCCCTGGCCGACGCGAAAATCGGCGTGCGCAAGGCCGGCCCGGCACAGCGCGTGGCCATCGACCTGTCGGCACCGAACCTGGCCAAGGAAATGCACGTGGGCCACCTGCGCTCCACCATCATCGGTGACGGCGTGGCGCGGGTCCTGGAGTTCCTCGGCGATGACGTGATCCGCCAGAACCACGTGGGCGACTGGGGTACCCAGTTCGGCATGTTGATGGCCTATCTGCAGGAAAACCCGATCACCAGCAACGAGCTGTCGGACCTGGAGAACTTCTACCGCGCCGCCAAGAAGCGTTTCGACGAATCCGAAGAATTCGCCGACCGCGCCCGTGGCCTGGTGGTCAAGCTGCAAGCCGGCGATGCCGAATGCCTGGAACTGTGGGGCCGCTTCCGCGAGATCTCGCTGTCCCACTGCCAGGAAATCTACGAGCTGCTCAACGTCAAATTGACCATGGCCGACGTGATGGGCGAAAGCGCCTACAACGACGACCTGATCAACGTGGTCAACGACCTCAAGGCCAAGGGCCTGCTGGTTGAAAGCAACGGCGCGCAGTGCGTGTTCCTCGAAGAATTCAAGACCGCCGACGGCGACCCGCTGCCGGTGATCATCGTCAAGGCCGATGGCGGCTACCTCTACGCCACCACCGACCTCGCCGCCGTGCGCTACCGCAGCGGCGTGCTGAAAGCCGACCGTGCCCTGTATTTCGTTGACCAGCGCCAGGCCCTGCACTTCCAGCAAGTGTTTGAAGTGGCGCGCCGCGCCGGTTTCGTGACCCACCCGATGCAGATGGAACACATGGGCTTCGGCACCATGAACGGCGCCGATGGCCGCCCGTTCAAGACCCGTGACGGCGGCACCGTGAAGCTGATCGACCTGCTGAACGAAGCCCAGGACCGCGCCTACAACCTGGTGAAGGAAAAGAACCCGGAGCTGGCCGAAGCTGACCTGCGCAACATCGCCCGCGTCGTGGGGATTGGCGCGGTGAAATACGCCGACCTGTCCAAGCACCGCACCAGCGACTACAGCTTCAACTTCGAATTGATGCTCAACTTCGAAGGCAACACCGCGCCGTACCTGCTGTATGCCTACACGCGGGTGGCCGGTGTGTTCCGCAAGCTGGGCAAGGACTTCAGCGAAGTCGAAGGCCAGATCAACCTTGAGGCGCCACACGAGCAGGAACTGGCCGCCAAACTGGCGCAATTCGGCGAAGTGCTGAACAGCGTCGGCGAAAAAGGCACACCGCACATCCTCTGCACCTATTTGTACGAAGTCGCCGGTTTGTTCTCCAGCTTCTACGAGAACTGCCCGATCCTGACCGCAGACGACGAAGCCCAAAAGCAGAGCCGCCTGCGCCTCGCCGCACTGGCAGGACGGACCCTCAAGCAAGGCCTGGAATTGTTGGGCCTGGAAACTCTGGAGCGTATGTAAGTTGGCTGCCAAGAAAAAACCTGCACCCAAGCGCGGCGCCAGCCGCTATCAGGCACCGGCGAAGAAGCCTATTCCGGGCTGGTTGTGGATGGCCATCGGCCTGACGGTCGGCGCGTTTGTGGTGTTCCTGATGAAGCTCGACCCGGGCAAGGGCGATGACGTCAAACGGGTCAAGCAAGAACAGCAGAAGGCCACGAAAATGGCCGAGGCGAACAAGACACCGCCTAGCCCGACTGCGCCGGTGAAGCCGAAATACGACTTCTACACGCTGCTGCCGGAATCGGAAGTGATCGTGCCGCCGGACGCCGTGCCGGAGAAAACCCTGCCGACGCCGCAGCCGGTGCCGACTACGCCGGTTACCCCGGCCGAAGCAGCGAAGATCGACACGGCCCGGGCCCAGGCTGCGCTGGCCGGGATTACCCCGCCGCCACCGCCGCCGGTCGCCACCACCAAGGCCGCGCCCGTGACCAAGTTCTTCCTGCAGGCGGGCTCGTTCCCGAAACAGGCGGATGCGGACCGTGTGCGCGCGCAGATTATTTTGCTGGGGCAGGCGGTGACGGTGGAGTCCGGGACGGTTAAGGATGCGACCTGGTATCGCGTGCTGGTAGGGCCGTTCAGCAACCGTGAACAGCTGACCGTGGCGCAGAAGCAACTGGCCGGCGCCGGGTTTAGCAACCTGTTGTTACAACAACGCCAGAGCCGCTGATTCCGGAAACAGCATCGGGTTAATGTGGGAGCGGGCTTGCTCGCGAATGCGGTAGATCAGTCAATATTTCCAGTGACTGACACACCGCATTCGCGAGCAAGCCCGCTCCCACATTTGATTTTCAGCGGCCTCAGGACCGAGTCCGACACATAAACACCACTCGTCCGCCCTCCCGTCCTACAGTTGAAATCCCCCCCGCCACCCCCATATGAGTTCCATCAGGGCATTTTCGCCCCGCAGCGTGGAGACTCTCCCCTTGACCACCATCGTTTCAGTTCGCCGCCACGGCAAAGTCGTCATGGGCGGCGACGGCCAGGTTTCACTTGGCAATACCGTGATGAAAGGCAACGCGAAAAAAGTCCGTCGCCTGTACCACGGCCAGGTCCTCGCCGGTTTCGCCGGCGCCACCGCTGACGCCTTTACCCTGTTCGAGCGCTTTGAAGGCCAACTTGAGAAGCACCAGGGCCATCTGGTCCGTGCCGCCGTCGAACTCGCCAAAGAATGGCGCACCGACCGCTCCCTCAGCCGCCTGGAAGCCATGCTGGCCGTCGCCAACAAAGACGCCTCCCTGATCATCACCGGCAACGGCGACGTGGTTGAACCCGAAGAAGGCCTGATCGCCATGGGCTCCGGCGGCGGCTACGCACAAGCGGCGGCCAGCGCCCTGCTGAAGAAAACCGACCTGTCGGCCCGGGAAATCGTCGAGACTGCCCTGGGTATCGCTGGCGACATCTGTGTCTTCACCAACCACAACCTGACCATTGAGGAGCAGGACCTCGCCGAATAAGCCGCAGGCTTATTCCCGCTTGAGGACCGCCAATTACTATGTCCATGACTCCCCGCGAAATCGTCCATGAACTCAATCGCCATATCATCGGCCAGGACGATGCCAAGCGCGCCGTTGCCATCGCCCTGCGTAACCGCTGGCGCCGGATGCAACTGCCCGAAGAATTGCGCGTTGAAGTAACCCCGAAGAACATCCTGATGATCGGCCCGACCGGTGTCGGTAAAACCGAGATCGCCCGGCGCCTGGCCAAGCTGGCCAATGCTCCGTTCATCAAGGTCGAAGCCACCAAGTTCACCGAAGTGGGCTACGTGGGCCGTGACGTCGAGTCGATCATTCGGGACCTGGCCGACGCGGCCCTAAAGCTGCTGCGCGAACAGGAAATGACCAAGGTCAGCCATCGCGCCGAAGACGCCGCTGAAGAACGCATCCTCGACGCCTTGCTGCCACCGGCACGCATGGGCTTCAACGAAGACGCCGCACCGAGCTCGGATTCCAACACCCGCCAGCTGTTCCGCAAGCGCCTGCGTGAAGGTCAGCTGGACGACAAGGAAATCGAGATTGAAGTCGCCGAAGTGTCCGGCGTCGACATCTCCGCACCGCCTGGCATGGAAGAAATGACCAGCCAGTTGCAGAACCTGTTCGCCAACATGGGCAAGGGCAAGAAGAAAAGCCGCAAGCTCAAGGTGAAGGAAGCGCTGAAACTGGTGCGCGACGAAGAAGCCGGGCGCCTGGTCAATGAGGAAGAACTCAAGGCCAAGGCCCTGGAAGCGGTCGAGCAGCACGGCATCGTGTTCATCGACGAGATCGACAAGGTGGCCAAGCGCGGCAATTCCGGCGGCGTCGACGTGTCCCGCGAAGGCGTGCAGCGCGACCTGCTGCCGCTGATCGAAGGCTGCACCGTCAACACCAAGCTGGGCATGGTCAAGACCGACCACATCCTGTTTATCGCATCCGGTGCGTTCCACCTGAGCAAGCCGAGCGACCTGGTGCCGGAGCTGCAAGGCCGCCTGCCGATTCGCGTTGAGCTGAAAGCGCTGACGCCGGGCGATTTCGAACGCATCCTCAGCGAGCCGCATGCGTCGCTGACCGAGCAATACCGCGAGCTGCTGAAAACCGAAGGCCTGGGGATTGAGTTCCTGCCGGACGGTATCAAGCGTCTGGCGGAGATTGCCTGGCAGGTCAACGAGAAGACCGAGAACATCGGTGCCCGTCGCTTGCACACCCTGCTTGAGCGCCTACTGGAGGAAGTGTCCTTCAGTGCCGGCGACATGGCGGGCGCGCAGAATGGCGAAGCAATCAAGATCGACGCCGACTACGTCAACAGCCACCTGGGCGAATTGGCGCAGAACGAAGATCTGTCTCGTTATATCCTGTAAGCCTCACGCAGGAACCGCTCTGCTTTAATGTGGGAGCGGGCTTGCTCGCGAATGCGGTGGGTCAGTTTATGCAACGGTGACTGACCCACCGCATTCGCGAGCAAGCCCGCTCCCACAGTTTAAAGCCGGTTCCTTCAGGATCATCTCTGAGCGGTTCCCCAAATGACCAAACTGCCTACCGCCATCAACCTGCACAAAGCCTCCAGGACCCTGGGCCTCACCTACGGTCCCGACGAGGTGTATCAACTGCCCGCCGAATTCCTTCGCGTGCACTCCCCCTCCGCCGAGGTCCAGGGCCACGGCAAACCGATCCTGCAATTCGGCAAGCTCAATGTCGGCTTGACCAAGATCGAACCCGCCGGCCAATACGCACTGAAATTGACCTTCGACGATGGCCATGACAGCGGATTGTTCACCTGGGACTACCTCTATCAACTTGCCGTGCGTCAGGACGCGCTGTGGGCTGACTATCTTGCCGAGCTGAAAGCCGCCGGAAAAACCCGCGACCCGAGCCAGTCGGTCGTGCGGCTGATGCTCTAGCCCAGGCCTCTTGCTCATTAGTGGGCATTTTCTAATTCCATCTGCTTGAATGCCCCTCTGTCGTGGCCAACGATTGGCCCGCTTGCGAAAAAAATTAAACTCGGGTAACCAATGGAACTGGCAAGTTCCCTGCATTTGACGATGCGGTATTAACGGTCACCCGAGCAGTAGTACCAGGCTGTGCTGTGTGGCAAGTAGTGGTACACAGCGGTACCCGGTACTCGTCTGTCGGACAATGGAGCGTCGTAGATGAGTAACAAGAACAACGATGACTTGAAACGCCAGGCCTCGGAAAACACCCTGGGGCTGAACCCGATCATCGCGTTACGGAAAAAGGATTTACTGGCATCCGCTCGGATGGTGCTGACCCAGGCCATCAAACAACCGTTGCACAGCGTCAAGCACGTCGCCCATTTTGGCGTCGAATTGAAGAACGTGGTGTTCGGCAAATCACAGCTGACACCCGAGGCCGACGACCGTCGTTTCAACGACCCGGCGTGGACCCAGAACCCGCTCTACAAACGTTACCTGCAAACCTACCTGGCGTGGCGCAAGGAGCTGCACGACTGGATCGGTGACAGCAACCTGTCGGAACACGACATCAGCCGCGGCCACTTCGTCATCAACCTGATGACCGAAGCCATGGCGCCCACCAACAGCGCGGCCAACCCGGCGGCGGTCAAACGCTTCTTTGAAACCGGCGGCAAGAGCCTGCTGGATGGCCTGTCCCACCTGGCCAAGGACATGGTGCACAACGGCGGCATGCCGAGCCAGGTCAACATGGGCGCCTTTGAAGTGGGCAAGAGCCTGGGCACCACCGAAGGCGCCGTGGTGTTTCGCAACGATGTGCTGGAGCTGATCCAGTACCGGCCGATCACCGAGCAGGTGCACGAACGCCCACTGCTGGTGGTGCCGCCGCAGATCAACAAGTTCTATGTATTCGACCTGAGCCCGGACAAGAGCCTGGCGCGCTTCTGCCTGCGCAATAACCAGCAGACGTTTATCGTCAGTTGGCGCAACCCGACCAAGGCCCAGCGCGAGTGGGGCCTGTCGACCTACATCGAGGCGCTGAAAGAAGCGGTCGATGTGGTGAGCGCGATCACCGGCAGCAAAGACATCAACATGCTCGGCGCCTGCTCCGGCGGCATCACCTGCACCGCCCTGCTGGGCCACTACGCGGCGCTGGGCGAGAAGAAGGTCAACGCCCTGACCCTGCTGGTGAGCGTGCTGGACACGACCCTGGACACCCAGGTGGCGTTGTTCGTCGACGAACAGACCCTGGAAGCAGCCAAGCGCCATTCCTACCAGGCCGGTGTGCTGGAAGGCCGCGACATGGCCAAGGTGTTTGCCTGGATGCGCCCCAATGACCTGATCTGGAACTACTGGGTCAACAACTACCTGCTGGGCAACGAGCCACCGGTGTTCGACATCCTGTTCTGGAACAACGACACCACCCGCTTGCCGGCCGCGTTCCATGGCGACCTGATCGAACTGTTCAAGAACAATCCCTTGGTGCGGGCCAATGCCCTGGAAGTGTGCGGCACGCCGATCGACCTGAAGCAGGTCACTGCCGATATTTATTCTTTGGCCGGCACCAACGACCACATCACACCGTGGCAGTCCTGCTACAAGTCGGCGCAGCTGTTTGGCGGCAAGGTGGAGTTTGTGCTGTCCAGCAGCGGGCATATCCAGAGCATTCTGAACCCGCCGGGCAATCCCAAGTCGCGTTACCAGACCAGCGATACGATGCCGGGCAAGGCCCTGGACTGGCAGGAGAACGCCACCAAGCACACCGATTCGTGGTGGTTGCATTGGCAGGCGTGGCAGGCGGAGCGGTCGGGCAAGTTGAAGAAGGCGCCTGCGAACCTGGGCAACAAGACTTATGCAGCGGCGGAAGCGGCGCCGGGCACATACGTTCACGAAAGGTAGGCGGGAATGGGATCAAATGTGGGAGCTGGCTTGCCTGCGATGGCATCAACTCGGTGTGCCTGATACACCGTAGCGTCTGCATCGCAGGCAAGCCAGCTCCCACATTGACCGTATTCCCGCAGGGAAATAGCGCCATTTTGCAGGGTAAGCCCATGCCGCAACCGTTCATCTTCCGTACCATCGACCTGGATGGCCAAGCCATCCGCACGGCGGTACGCCCGGGCAAGCCTCACTTGACGCCGCTGCTGATTTTCAACGGCATCGGCGCCAACCTTGAGCTGGTGTTTCCGTTCGTCCAGGCCCTGGACCCGGACCTGGAAGTGATTGCCTTTGATGTGCCAGGCGTCGGCGGCTCGTCGACCCCCAGCCGGCCTTATCGCTTTCCCGGCCTGGCCAAACTCACCGCGCGCATGCTCGATTACCTGGACTATGGCCAGGTCAACGCGGTGGGCGTTTCCTGGGGCGGCGCGCTGGCGCAGCAGTTCGCCTATGACTATCCGGAGCGCTGCAAGAAGCTGATTCTGGCCGCCACCGCCGCCGGTGCCTTCATGGTGCCGGGCAAGCCGAAGGTCTTGTGGCTGATGGCCAGCCCCCGGCGTTATATCCAACCGTCCCACGTGGTGCGCATTGCACCGATGATCTACGGCGGCTCCTTCCGTCGGGATTCGAAACTGGCCGCCGAACACGCGAGCAAAGTGCGTTCGGCGGGCAAGCTGGGTTACTACTGGCAACTGTTCGCCGGGCTTGGCTGGACCAGCATCCACTGGCTGCACAAGATCAAGCAGCCGACCCTGGTGCTGGCCGGCGACGACGACCCGCTGATCCCGCTGATCAACATGCGCATGCTGGCCTGGCGCATTCCCAACGCCCAACTGCACATCATCGACGACGGCCATCTGTTCCTGATTACCCGGGCCGAGGCCGTGGCGCCGATCATCATGAAGTTTCTCCAGGAGGAACGCCTGAGGGCGGTGATTCACCCGCAACCCGCACTTTAGACGGCAGCGGTCAGGACGACCGCGCCGCGCAACTTGGCCAGAACCGACTATGGTTCTGAATTGGCGTGCTTGTTGATGGCTTGACGAAGGAGTGTTGGCGCATGCGAGAAAGACCCGTATCGAACCCGGTGCCCACACCCGCCGCGTTCATCAATATTGAAAGTGCGATCACCGGCCTGCGCGGCCGGGATTTGCTCTCGACCCTGCGCAGCGTCGCCGCACACGGCTTGCGCAATCCGGTGCACACCGCCCGCCACGCCCTGAAGTTGGGCGGGCAATTGGGCCGCGTGCTGCTCGGGGAAACGGTGCACGAGCCGAACCCGAAGGACAGCCGCTTCGCCGACCCGACCTGGCAGCTCAACCCGTTTTATCGGCGCAGCCTGCAAGCCTACCTGAGCTGGCAAAAACAGACCCGCCACTGGATCGACGACAGCAACCTCAGCGCCGACGACCGGGCGCGGGCGCACTTTGCCTTTGCCCTGCTCAACGATGCGGTGTCGCCATCCAACACCCTGCTCAACCCGCTGGCGATCAAGGAGCTGCTCAACTCCGGCGGCAACAGCGTGGTGCGTGGCGTCAGCAACCTGTTCGACGACCTGCTGCACAACAACGGCTTGCCGCGCCAGGTCACCAAGCAGGCCTTTGAAGTCGGCAAGACGGTGGCCACCACACCCGGTTCGGTGGTGTTTCGCAATGAACTGCTGGAGCTGATCCAGTACAAGCCCATGAGCGAAAAACAGTACGCCAAGCCGCTGCTGGTGGTGCCGCCGCAAATCAACAAGTACTACATTTTCGACCTGAGCCCGAACAACAGCTTCGTCCAGTTCGCTCTGAAAAATGGCCTGCAAGTGTTTATGGTCAGCTGGCGCAACCCGGATGTACGCCACCGGGAATGGGGCTTGTCCACCTACGTCGCGGCTTTGGAAGAAGCGCTGAACGTAACCCGCGCAATCACCGGCGCCCGTGAGGTCAACCTGATGGGCGCCTGCGCCGGTGGCCTGACCATCGCCGCGCTGCAAGGCCATCTGCAGGCCAAGCGCCAGTTGCGCCGTATCTCCAGCGCCAGCTACCTGGTGAGCCTGCTGGACAGCCAGATCGACAGCCCCGCCACCCTGTTCGCCGACGAACAGACGCTGGAAGCCGCCAAGCGCCGCTCTTACCAGCAAGGCGTACTCGACGGCCGGGACATGGCCAAGGTATTCGCCTGGATGCGTCCCAACGACCTGATCTGGAACTACTGGATCAACAATTACCTGCTGGGCAAGGAACCGCCGGCCTTCGACATCCTGTACTGGAACAACGACAACACCCGCCTGCCCGCCGCGCTGCATGGCGACTTGCTGGACTTCTTCAAGCACAACCCGCTGAGCCACCCCGGCGGCCTGGAGGTGTGCGGCACGCCTGTCGACTTGCAGAAGGTGACGGTGGACAGTTTCAGCGTAGGCGGCATCAACGACCACATCACGCCGTGGGACGCGGTGTACCGCTCCACCCAGCTGCTGGGCGGCGACAAGCGCTTCATTCTGTCCAACAGCGGGCATGTCCAGAGCATCCTCAACCCGCCGGGCAACCCCAAGGCCAACTACGTCGAGAACCTCAAGCTGAGCAGCGACCCGCGCGCCTGGTACTACGACGCCAATCATGTCGAGGGCAGCTGGTGGCCCAACTGGCTGGCGTGGATCCAGCAGCGCTCCGGTGTACAGCGCGAAACCCTGACCGCCCTGGGCAACCAGAATTACCCACCGATGGAAGCGGCGCCGGGCACCTATGTGCGAGTCCGCTGAGCCCCACGACGACTTTAAGAAGACTGGATGAAGACCCGCGACCGTATCCTTGAATGTGCCTTGCAGTTGTTCAACCACAAGGGCGAGCCGAACGTGTCGACCATGGAGGTGGCCAATGAAATGGGGATCAGCCCCGGCAATCTCTATTACCACTTCCATGGCAAGGAACCGTTGGTGCTCGGGCTGTTCGAGCGCTTTCAAAACGAATTGGCGCCGTTGCTCGATCCGCCGGAAGACGCACAACTGGCGGCCGAGGATTACTGGCTGTTCCTGCACCTGATCGTGGAGCGCATGGCGCACTATCGGTTTCTGTTCCAGGACCTGTCGAACCTGGCGGGCCGCTTGCCGAAACTGGCCAAGGGCATCCGCAACCTGCTGACGGCGCTCAAGCGCACGCTGGCCTCGTTGCTGGCCCGCCTCAAGACGGATGGGCAACTGGTCAGTGAAACCCAGGCGCTGGGGCAGTTGGTGGAACAGATCACCATGACCTTGCTGTTTTCCCTGGACTACCAGCGGATTCTCGACCGAGAAGGTGAGGTGCGGGTGGTGGTGTACCAGATCATGATGCTGGTGGCCCCGCATCTGCTGATGCCGGCGAGGCTGGCGACAGAGAGGTTGGCGCTGCGCTACCTGGACGACGCGGACTAAAATGTGGGAGCGGGCTTGCTCGCGAAAGCGGAGTGTCAGTCAATACATGTGTGACTGATCCACCGCTTTCGCGAGCAAGCCCGCTCCCACATTGGATTTGTGTTGTTCTGTAGATTCCATAAAAAACGCCCGACCTTCGCAGGCCGGGCGTTTTTATGTGTCCCGTAAAAATCAGGACTGACTGGTAGGCGTCGGGCTTGCCGGCGTTGCAGTCGGGGTAGCAGCAGGCGTCGGTGGCGTGACCGAGTTGGTCGCCGGCGCTGCAGTTGCAGGCTTGGCCGCTACCGCTGGCTTCGGCGCTGCTGGCTTTTTGGCTACGGCCGGCTTCTTCGCCGCAGCCGGTTTTGCAGCTGGCTTGGCCGCTGCAGGTTTTGCAGCCGCAGGCTTGGCGGCGGGTTTGGCAGCAACCGGCTTGGCTGCAGGTTTCGCAGCGGCTGGCTTGGCAGCAGGCTTCGCTGCAGCAGGTTTGGCGGCAGCGGTTTTCGCCGCTGGCTTGGCTGCTGCTTTTGCTGCCGGCTTGGCTGCAGGTTTCGCCGCAGGTTTTGCAGCTGCTTTAGCGGCCACTGGTTTAGCGGCAGGCTTGGCGGCCGGTTTAGCCGCTGCGGTTTTCGCCGCAGGCTTGGCAGCCGGTTTTGCAGCAGCTTTGGCCGGCGCCTTGGTGGCTGGCTTGGCTGCCGGTTTGGCGGCGGCCTTGACCAGCGGTTTAGCGGCGGTTTTAGCAGCAGGCTTGGCCGCTGCAGTTTTCGCCGCAGGCTTGGCAGCCGGTTTAGCCGCTGCAGTTTTAGCCGCAACTGGCGCAGCTTTAAGGCCAGTGAGTTTTTCGATTTGCCTGGTCAAGGTATCGACCTTGCTGTGCAGCGCTTTCACTTCAGTACGGCTAGGTACGCCGAGTCGCGAAATGGCACTGTTCAGGCGCTTGTCAAAAGCCCCTTCCAGTTCGCCCCACTTATCGCTGATACGTGATTTGGCAGAACCGGCGGAAGCCTTTGCCGCATCGACTTGTTTACCCACTGTGCTCTTGGTCAACTTCTCGGCCTTCTCGCCGTCCTTAACCAAAGTCTCGAAGTATTTACCGCCGTCACTGCTCACCTTCGAGTACACGCCTAAACCGGCCAGCCAGATCTTGCGGGAGTATTTTTCAACTTCCCCGATCCACGAGCTGCCTTCTTTATCAGTAGTCTTTTTACCAGCCATCCCGTTGTCTCCTTAGTGTTTACGCGCGACACGTTCGAGCAATGCCGTCAGCTCATCGAGCTTAGCAGAGAGTGTCTCCACGTCATGTTTAGACGGAATGCCGATCCGATTCAAGGCACTTCCAACACGACTATCAAAAGCGCTTTCAACTTTATCCAGTTGCACTTCGACTCGACCTTTGACGCCGAAGACTTCGCTCTTGACTTGATCAATCTGACTGTTGGCTGCATCAAGTTGTTCAATCACAACTTTTTTGCCTTTACTTTCAACATGTTGACCAGTCTTAACCAGCTCTTTGAAGTACTCGGCGCCCTCGCTTCCGACCTTGGCGTAAGCCCCCAAACCGGCCAGCCAGATCTTGCGGGCATAGGATTTAACGTCAGTCAGGGCGTTAGTTCCGGTAGCAATTTTTTTCTTCAAAATAACTTTGGCCATGGTGCACCTCACGCATAAAGGGGGGAGGAACTGCCCACAGAAGTTGGGGGCTTGGGCACAAAGTAGGCAGAAAAATTAGAATCGGCACCCTAAGAAGGTCGCAAATCAGGCCAGGGCTTTATCCAGTGCCTTCTCGATTTCGGACTTGATGGTGCCACTCATGGCCGACATCAACAGACCCAGCTCGACTTCAATCCGCAGGGAATCTTCCGCCACTTTCACGGTGCCTTTAACGCCCGAACGTTTGAGGTTCAGTGTGTCGCCGGCCCACGAAGACTCCAGGCCATATTGCTCCTTGAGTTTGCTCGCCAACTTGTCGGCTTTTTCTCGGGCAGCGTCTTTGCCCAGTGTGTGGGCACGTTCAACCTGTATACGGGCCATTTGAATGACTCCTCGTTATAGAGACTTGTCGACCCGCCATGCGGCAAAAGGTCTCGGTGACCACCTATCTTACCTTCAGCCTTGCCAAGACAAAGCATGCCTTGGGGATTAGAATGCCCCCATTCTCTTTTGGTGACAGCGATATGACTGATCAGCGCAAAGGCAGCGATGCCGAACCCACCACTCACTTCGGCTTCAAGAACGTCCCGGAAAGCCAGAAAGCGGAAAAAGTCGCCGAGGTGTTCCACTCGGTCGCCGCCAAGTACGACTTGATGAACGACGTGCTCTCCGGCGGCATGCACCGTCTGTGGAAGCGCTTCACCATTGAGTTGTCGGGTGTACGCACCGGCAACCGTGTGCTGGATATCGCCGGTGGTACGGGCGACCTGGCCGCCAAGTTCTCCAAGCTGGTGGGCCCCACCGGGCAGGTGGTACTGGCCGACATCAACGGCTCGATGCTCAAGGTCGGTCGTGATCGCCTGCTGGACAAAGGTGTGGCGGGCAATATCGAGTTCGTCCAGGCCGACGCTGAAAAGCTGCCGTTCCCGGACAACCACTTCGACTGCGTGACCATCGCCTTCGGCCTGCGTAACGTGACCCACAAGGAAGACGCACTGCGCTCGATGCTGCGCGTACTCAAGCCCGGCGGTCGCCTGCTGGTGCTGGAGTTCTCCAAGCCGACCAACGCACTGATGTCCAAGGTCTACGACACCTATTCGTTCGCCTTCATGCCGTTGATGGGCAAGCTGATCACCAATGACGCCGAAAGCTACCGCTACCTGGCCGAATCGATCCGCATGCACCCGAACCAGGAAACCCTGAAGTCGATGATGGTAGAGGCCGGTTTCGACCGCGTGACCTACCACAACATGACCTCGGGCATCGTCGCCCTGCACCGCGGCATCAAGCCCTGATGCTGTTCGCAGGCCTTCTCGCCAGCGTCGAACACGGCCTCAACCGTGTACTGCGCCTGGACAGCACCGCCCTGGCACGGCTGGCGCACCTGAACGGCAGGATCATCGCCGTCGACTGCACCAGCCCCGC
Organism: Pseudomonas sp. F9001; assembly: GCF_013385435.1. Taxonomy (NCBI): domain Bacteria; kingdom Pseudomonadati; phylum Pseudomonadota; class Gammaproteobacteria; order Pseudomonadales; family Pseudomonadaceae; genus Pseudomonas; species Pseudomonas sp. F9001. The sequence goes on along the minus strand of NZ_JACAPX010000024.1, from coordinate 32,360 downwards.
CTTGCAGCTGTTTATCCTGCCCAGCGATGAAGGCCTGTTGCTGGCGTCCCACTGGGCCGCCGACGCCGACTGCACCCTGCGTGCTTCCGGCTCAAGCCTGCTGCGCCTGGCCCTGAGCCGGGACAAGACGGCGATCCTCCACGGCCCGGACGTGGAACTTGAAGGCGACAGCGCGGTGCTGATGGACCTGGCCGCCGTGCTGCAAGACCTGGAACTGGACTGGGAATACGAGCTGTCACGCTGGCTCGGCCCGATGGCCACCCAACTGATCAGCGGTCATCTGCGCAGCCGTACGCGCTGGTACCAGCAGGGTTTCGCCAGCCTGAACCAGAACCTCGCCGAATACCTGAGCGAAGAATCGCGCACCCTGGTCGGACAACGGGAAGCGGAAGCGCGCTTTCGCGAACTCGACCAGGCCAAACTCGACCTGGAACGACTTGAGGCGCGCTTCGAGCGCCTGAGCCGCTCCCTTGATTCAAGCGATAACGCATGAAGCTGCTCGCCGTCCGCCGTTTGTTTCGTATCCAGCGCGTCGTAATCCGCTACCGCCTCGATGACCTGCTGTTCGCCCTGCCGCTGCCGTGGTTTCTGCTGGCGGTGCGCTATGTGCTGCCGTGGCGCTGGTTCCCGCGCAAGACCCTCGAGCTGAGCCGTGGCGCGCGCCTGCGCCTGGCGTTGCAGGACCTGGGGCCGATCTTCATCAAGTTCGGGCAGATCCTCTCCACCCGCCGCGACCTGTTGCCCGAAGACATCGCCGACGAACTGATGCTGTTGCAGGACCGCGTGCCGCCGTTCGACTCGCAACTGGCAGTCACGTTGATTGAAGAACAGCTGGGCAAGAAGATCAGCGAAGTCTTCAGCCGCTTCGACATCGCGCCGCTGGCCTCGGCCTCGGTGGCCCAGGTGCATGCCGCGCAACTGAAAAGCGGCGAAGAAGTGGTGGTGAAGGTGATCCGCCCGGGCCTCAAGCCGATCATCGGCCAGGACCTGGCGTGGCTGTTCATCCTTGCCCGCGCCGCCGAGCGCTTTTCTGCCGATGCACGCCTGCTGCACCCGGTAGACGTGGTGCTGGACTACGAAAAAACCATCTACGACGAACTCGACCTGCTGCGCGAAGCGGCCAACGCCAGCCAGCTCAAGCGCAACTTCGAAGGCTCGCAGCTGCTGTACGTGCCGCAAGTCTATTGGGACTGGTGCCGCCCGAAAGTGCTGGTGATGGAGCGCATCTACGGCGTGCAGGTCACCGACCTGGCGACCCTGGCCGACCAGCGCACCGACATGAAGATGCTTGCCGAGCGCGGCGTGGAGATTTTTTTCACCCAGGTGTTCCGCGACAGCTTCTTCCACGCCGACATGCACCCCGGCAACATTTTCGTCAGCACCGTGAACCCGTGGAGCCCGCAGTACATTGCGATCGACTGCGGCATCGTCGGCAGCCTGACCCCGGAAGACCAGGATTACCTGGCGCGCAACCTGTTCGCTTTCTTCAAGCGTGATTACCGCCGCGTGGCGCAGTTGCACATCGATTCGGGCTGGGTGCCGGCCGAAACCAAGCTCAACGAATTCGAAGCGGCGATCCGCACTGTGTGCGAGCCGATCTTTGAAAAACCGTTAAAGGATATTTCCTTCGGTCAGGTGCTGATGCGTCTGTTCCAGACGGCGCGGCGCTTCAATATGGAAGTGCAGCCGCAGTTGGTACTGTTGCAAAAGACCCTGCTGAACATCGAAGGCCTGGGCCGCCAGCTGTACCCGGACCTCGACCTGTGGAACACCGCCCAGCCGTTCCTCGAGCGCTGGATGCGGGACCGTATCAGCCCGAAAACCCTGCTGGGCAACCTGCAAAGCCAGGTCGAGCAACTGCCGCACCTGGCCAACATGACCCGCGACCTGCTGGAGCGCATGTCCCAGCCCCACGCCAAGGACCCCGCACCGCCGTGGCACAAGCGCAAGGACGACTGGTTCCTGCGCCTGCTGGGCGCCGCGCACCTGGTGGGCGGTACGATACTGGCCGCCGGCGGGCCGCTGAATGAACTGGGCCACTGGCCGGCCGGCATCATGGTCGCGGTGGGCGTGTATCTGATCGTGCGTCGATAGCCAATCCGGTTATACACTGTCGCAAATTGCCGGAGCCGAAAATGAAAGACTGGCTGGACGAGATCAAGTGGGACAGTGACGGCCTGGTGCCGGCCATTGCCCAGGACTACAAGACCGGGCGCGTGCTGATGATGGCCTGGATGAACCGCGAGGCCCTGAGCCTGACCGCCGCCGAGAACCGCGCCATCTACTGGTCACGTTCCCGTGGCAAACTGTGGCGCAAGGGCGAAGAGTCCGGGCACGTGCAAACCCTGCATGAGATGCGCATCGACTGCGATGCCGATGTGGTGATCCTCAAGGTCGAACAGATCGGCGATATCGCCTGTCACACCGGCCGTCACAGCTGCTTCTACCGCGTGTTCCAGAACGGCGAGTGGAAGACCGTCGAGCCAGTGCTCAAAGACCCGCACGCTATCTATTCGGCAGGACACTGAACATGAGCGATACCCTCAACCGTGTGGCCCAGGTGCTGGAAGACCGCAAAGGCGCGGACGCCGACAGCTCCTACGTCGCCAGCCTGTACCACAAGGGTCTGAACAAGATCCTGGAAAAACTCGGCGAAGAATCCGTCGAGACGATTATTGCGGCCAAGGACGCGCAAATCAGCGGCGACTGCAGCGACGTGATCTACGAAACTGCCGACTTGTGGTTCCACAGTCTGGTCATGCTCGCCCAACTGGGGCAGCATCCACAGGCAGTGCTTGATGAACTGGACCGTCGCTTCGGCTTGTCCGGGCATGCCGAAAAGGCCTCGCGCCCGTCCGTCTGACCAACTTTTACAGAGGAATTGCAGCATGGGCATTTTTGACTGGAAACACTGGATCGTCATTCTTGTGGTCGTTGTGCTGGTGTTCGGCACCAAGAAACTGAAAAACCTCGGCACCGACGTCGGTGAATCGATCAAGGGCTTTCGCAAGGCCATGAACGACGACGAAAAGCCTGCCGACCCGGCCGTCAATCCGGTGCCACCGGCGCAGCCTGTACACCCGCAGGCCACTCAGCCGATCACTGAACGTCGCACCTTCGACGTGCAGGCCGAGCACGTCAAAGAGCAGAACCAAAAAGACTCGTGAGTACTGAATAATGTTTGGTATCAGCTTCTCTGAACTGCTGCTCGTCGGCCTCGTGGCCCTGCTGGTACTGGGGCCGGAACGCCTGCCCGGTGCCGCGCGCACGGCCGGCCTGTGGATCGGGCGCCTGAAACGCAGTTTCAACGCGATCAAACAGGAAGTTGAACGGGAAATCGGCGCCGACGAGATTCGCCGGCAACTGCACAACGAACACATTCTGTCGTTGGAGCAGGAGGCACGGAAGATTCTCTCGCCGGTGCAGGAAACGCCCAAGCCGGTCGAGCCTGTGGCCGAGCATTCGATTGCTCCGCCCGCCGCACCCGCGCCTGCACCGGTCGCTGAACCCGTGCACGCCGTCGAGCCCGCGCCCACTGCGCCCGTGACCCCGACCGAACCCGCGCCGACACCTGCCGTGTCGCCCGCGCCCCACGACCCTACATTGCCGCCGCGAGCCCCATGAGCGCTGATAAACCGGAAACCGACCAGCACATGCCACTGGTCTCGCACCTCACCGAGTTGCGCACCCGCCTGCTGCGCTGTGTCGCGGCGATCTTCATCATCTTTGCCGGGCTGTTTGCCTTCACCCAGCAGATCTACACCTTCGTCTCCACGCCGCTGCGCGACTACTTGCCGGCTGGCGCGACGATGATCGCCACCGACGTGTCGTCACCGTTCCTCACGCCGTTGAAGCTGACGATGATGGTTTCGCTGTTCCTGGCGATCCCGGTGATCCTGCATCAGATCTGGGGCTTTATCGCGCCGGGCCTGTACAAGCATGAAAAACGCATCGCCGTGCCGCTGCTGGTGTCGAGCATCCTGCTGTTCTACACCGGGATGGCCTTCGCCTACTTCCTGGTGTTCCCGCTGATCTTCAAGTTCTTCGCCGCCGCCACCCCGGCCGGTGTGGAAATGATGACCGACATCACCAGCTACCTCGACTTCGTGATGACGCTGTTCTTCGCCTTTGGCGTGGCCTTCGAAATCCCGGTGGCCGTGGTGCTGCTGGTATGGATCGGCGTGGTCGACGTCAAATACCTGAAGAAGATCCGCCCGTACGTGATCATCGGCTGCTTCGTGGTCGGCATGATCCTGACCCCGCCGGACATCTTCTCCCAGACCCTGCTGGCCGTACCGATGTGGATGCTGTTCGAGATTGGCATCCTGTTTGGCAGCCTGGTGAGCAAGCGTGGCGATCACCCCGATGACCAACCCGCCGACGACGACCAGCCGCCAGCGACCCAGCCGTGAACCTGCTGCTGCTTGAGGAGGCCGACTTTATCGCGGCCGACCGGGTGGTGCTGCGTGATCGGCGCCTGGTGCATATGCAGGAAGTCCACCGTGCCGCCGTAGGCGACAGCCTGCGGGTCGGACGGATTGGCGGCTTGATGGGCAACGCGCAGTTGCTGCGCCTGGAAGCCCGGGAAGCCGAGCTGGAAGTGACCTTCGACCAGCCGCCGCCGGCCAAACTGCCCCTGACCCTGCTGCTGGCCCTGCCCCGTCCGAAAATGCTCCGCCGGGTGCTGCAAACCGTGGCGTCCATGGGCGTGCCGCGAGTGGTGCTGGTGAACAGCTATCGCGTGGAAAAAAGCTTCTGGCAGACGCCGTTCCTGGAGCCGGAAGCGATTCGCGAGCAATTGATCCTCGGCCTGGAACAGGCCCGGGACACGGTGCTGCCCGAGATCGTGATCGAAAAGCGCTTCAAGCCATTCGTCGAAGACCGCCTGCCCGCCATGGCGCAAGGCACCCTCGGCCTGATTGGTCACCCTGGCGACTATCCGCCCTGCCCTCGCGGGCTGGATGAGCCGGTCACCCTGGCCATCGGACCGGAAGGCGGCTGGATTCCCTACGAGGTGGACCTGTTGGCCAAGGCCGGGTTGCAGCCGGTGCAACTCGGCGCGCGCATCCTGAGAGTCGAAACCGCCGTCACCGCGCTGCTCGCCCGCCTTTTCTAACACCGCCCTCTCCTGTAGGAGCGAGCTTGCTCGCGAAAAACTCAAGGACACCGCGCTCACTCAGAATGCCCGCGTTATCGTTGACGACCTTCGCGAGCAAGCTCGCTCCTACAGAAACATCCGAATCTGCCGATACGCTCTGAATAAGTCCAAGCCTTGTTCCAGGGGAGTTCGCAGCATGTATCGTTGGTTAGCCGAGAAACTGGGGAATGTCAGCGTCAACCGCAAGCTGAGCATAGGCTTCGGCCTGGTATTGGTCCTGACCCTATTAATCACCTTCACCGGCTGGACCGGCCTCAGCGGCGTGATCAGCCGTGGCGATAAGCTGGGCTACATCTCCAGCCTCAACGGGCTGACCAAGGACCTGCGCCTGGCGCGACTGGACTTCGAAATGCGCCGTGGCGAACAAGGCACCAGCGCGGTCAACGACCTGATCACCCAGCTGGACAGTGGCCTGAAAACCGCCGCAGACCTGATTGAGCAACCCGACGACAAGCTCGTGGTAGAGCAGCAACAGGATGCCTTGGGCCAATACAAAAAAGCCTTCGGCGCCATGGTGCAGGCCGGCCTCAAGCGTGAAGGCGCCCGCAGCAAACTGGGCGATACCGCCGACAACGCCGTCGCGAAAATCAACGAAGTGGAAAAATCCCTGCTGCAAGGCGACAGCGTCACCCTGTTCAACAGCGTGGTCGACCTGAGCAAACTGATCCAGCAAGCGCGCTTCCAGGTGCGCGGCTACACCTACAGCGGCAAGGTCGAGGCCGAACAGCCGGCGCTGGATGCCATCGACAACGCCCTGAAGAAAATCACCGACCTCAACGATCAGTTGCCCGAGCAATACCGGGCCAACCTGCAAGAGGCCAGCGTCTCGCTGCAGGCCTACCGCGCCGCCGTGAGCCAGTACCGCGACTCCCAGGTGGCCAGTGCCGCCGCGATGAAAATCATGGGCGAGCAGGGCGATATCCTGCTCGACCGCAGTAACAAACTCACCACTTCGCAAACCGTGGTGCGTGATACCGATGCCGCCCACGCCAAGAACCTGCTGTTACTGGCCACCGCCCTCGCGCTGGCGTTTGGTGTACTCGCCGCCTGGGCCATTACCCGGCAGATCGTGATTCCATTGAACCAGACCCTCAAAGTCGCCGAGCGCGTGGCGTCCGGCGACCTGAGCCACAACCTGATCTCCCAGCGCCAGGATGAACTGGGGCAACTGCAACGGTCGATGCAAAGCATGACCGTGGGCCTGCGGGAGCTGATTGGCGGTATCAGCGACGGCGTCACCCAGATCGCCAGTGCCGCCGAGCAGCTATCGGCCGTTACCGAGCAGACCAGCGCCGGGGTCAACAGCCAGAAGGTCGAGACCGACCAGGTGGCCACCGCCATGAACGAAATGGCCGCCACCGTGCAGGAAGTCGCCCGTAACGCTGAAGAAGCCTCGGAAGCCGCCGTAGCCGCCGACCAACAGGCCCGTGAAGGCGACAAGGTGGTCGGTGAGGCCATCGCCCAGATCGAGCGCCTGGCCAGCGAGGTGGGCAACTCCACCGAAGCCATGGGCCATCTCAAGCGTGAAAGCGACAAGATTGGCAGTGTGCTGGACGTCATCAAGTCGGTGGCCCAGCAAACCAACCTGCTGGCCCTTAACGCAGCGATTGAAGCGGCGCGCGCCGGTGAGGCCGGACGCGGTTTTGCGGTGGTTGCCGATGAAGTGCGCAGCCTGGCCCAGCGGACGCAGAAGTCCACCGAGGAAATCGAAGAGTTGATCGTCGGCCTGCAAAGCGGCACCCAGCAGGTGGCGACCATCATGGACAACAGTCGCGGCCTGACCGACAGCAGCGTCGAGCTGACCCGTCGGGCCGGCAATGCCCTGGAGAACATCACCCGTACCGTCTCGGCGATCCAGGCGATGAACCAGCAGATCGCCACCGCCGCCGAGCAGCAAAGCGCCGTGGCCGAAGAGATCAACCGCAGCGTGCTCAACGTGCGGGATGTTTCCGAACAAACCTCGGCAGCCAGCGAAGAAACTGCGGCTTCCAGTGCAGAGCTGGCGCGCCTGGGGGTTTACCTGCAAAGCCTGGTAGGTCGCTTCAAGGTCTGACCCGCTTGCGGCGGCCATCAGGGCCGCCGCTCCGACAATATGTGAAATTTCCTACGCGTTTTTCAGGTCGTGGATCACACACCTGGCGCCGAATAAAAGTAGCGTTTCAACTCCCCTGACCATTGTTGGCCGGACGCTTGAGACGCTCCTTTTGATTCGTTGGAGGTTCACCATGTTTCGTCCACTGACCCGCCTGCTCGGAAACATCAGCATCAGCCTCAAACTTGCCCTGGGCTTTGGCCTGGTGCTCAGCCTCAGCCTGATCATCGCCTCTACCGGCTGGCAAGCCTTGAGCGCATCCCTCGAGCGCTCCCAAAAACTCACGCTGCTCTCGCAATTGGCAGTCGTCGGCGAAGAGTTGCGCGCTGATCGCATCGTCTATCGCACCCTTAACGACCCGGCCAGCCTGTCCAAAATAGAGCTGCACATGGACAAGATCGACCAGTTCCTGGTGGATCTTTCCCCGCGATTCACCGACCCGGTCAACCAACAACAGCTGCAGGAAGGCCGACGCTTCGTCACCAGTTTCAAGACCGCCTTAAGCGGCCTGGAGGGGCTGATCAAGCAACGTGAAAACGCCCGTGAACAGCTCAAGCGCAGCTCAGTCCAGAGCAGTGACAGCCTCTCTGAACTGTCGAGCAACCTGCCCAATCAAGACGATGAAAAGGCCCTCGATGCCGTGGAACAATTGCGCCAGGCCCTGGAACAAGCCGAAGACCGCGCCCAGAGCCCCGCCTGGGCCGCTGCGTCATTGGACGCCTATGCCAAGGGCGTGGGTGATGCGCTACTGGCCCTGGATGGCGCCCAGGCGGCGGTAGGCGCGCTGCCGGTTGACGCCAGCGCCCTGAAAAAAGTCCTGCTCGATTTTCGGACTCACCTGACACGCCTCAAGGACGCCCAACTCAGCGCCGAAACCACCCAGAACCAGCTTGAACAGTGGCTGGATCAATTGCTCACGGAAAGCGACCTGCTGAGCCAGGACCAGACCGCCAAGCGTGACAACGAAGCCAGCCTCGCCCGCACCCTGCTGCTCAACGTTACTGCAGCGGCGCTGTTGCTCGGCGTCGTGGCCGCCTGGTTGATCGCCGGCCAGATCGTCGCGCCGCTGCGCCAGGCCCTGTCCGTGGCCAACCGGATTGCCGAAGGTGACCTGAGCCACGACATCCAGGCCTCGCGCCAGGATGAACTGGGGCAGTTGCAGCGCAGCATCGGGCAAATGACCCTCAACCTGCGGGGCTTGATCAGCGGCATCGGCGACAGCGCCCAGCAGATCGCCAGCGCCGCCGAGCAACTCTCGGCGGTCACCGAGCAAACTCGCGACGGGGTCGACGGCCAGAAGCAGGAAACCGAACAGGTGGCCACCGCCATGAACGAGATGCTCGCCACCTCCCAAGAAGTTGCGCGCCATGCCGAGCAAGCGTCGCTGGCTGCTGCCGAGGCCGACCGGCAGGCGGGCCAGGGCGATCAGGTGGTGGCTGAGGCCATTACCCACATCGAGCACCTGGCTCAGGAGATGGCTCGTTCAAGCCAGGCCATGCAAGGCCTGCAACAGGAAAGCCGGAAGATCGGCAGCGTGCTGGAGGTGATCAAGTCGGTATCGGAACAGACCAACTTGCTGGCCCTCAACGCCGCGATCGAGGCGGCCCGCGCAGGCGAAGCCGGCAGGGGGTTTGCCGTGGTCGCCGATGAAGTGCGCAGCCTGGCACAACGCACCCAGCAGTCGGCCGAGGAAATCGAGGAGTTGATCAGCGGCCTGCACCGGGGCACGCAGCAGGTGGCCGACATCATGGACAACAGTCGCAGCCTCACCGACAACAGCGTGCAACTGACCCGTCGCGCAGGAGAGGCGCTGGCTGGCATCACCCGTACCGTGTCAGTGATTCAGGAGATGAACCCGCAGATTGCCGCTGCCGCCGAGGAACAAACCGCGGTCGCCGAGGAGATCAACCGCAGCGTGTTGAAGGTCAAGGATGTATCGGAACAGACCTGGGCCGCGAGTCAGGACACTGCGGCGGCCAGTGTCGAACTGGCGCGCCTGGGGGCGGATTTGCAGGTGTGGGTGGGCAAGTTCAAGGTCTGAAAAAACCTAACCTGTGGCGAGGGAGCTTGCTCCCGCTGGAGTGCGCAGCGCTCCTATCTTTTTTGGGAGCCGCTACGCAGCCCAGCGGGAGCAAGCTCCCTCGCCACAAGAAGCATTCCCACGCATTTACAGAACCTGGCGCAGGAAGGCTTGGGCGCGAGGGTCCTTCGGCGCATCGAAGAATTGCGCCGGGGCGGCGTCCTCCAACAGTTTGCCGTGATCGAAGAACAGCACGCGATCAGCCACTTCCCGGGCAAAGCCCATTTCATGGGTGACGCAGACCATGGTCATGCCTTCCAGGGCCAGGGTCTTCATCACGTCCAGCACTTCGCCGACCATTTCCGGGTCCAGGGCCGAGGTGGGCTCGTCAAACAGCATCACCTTGGGCTCCATCGCCAGCGCGCGGGCAATCGCGACGCGTTGCTGCTGGCCACCGGAAAGCCGCGACGGGAACTCGTGGGCTTTCTGGGCAATGCCGACTTTCTCCAGGAGCGCCAGGGCCTTGGCCTCGCGCTCTTTCTTGCCGCGCTTGCGCACGACTTTTTGCGCCAGGCAGAGGTTTTCCAGCACGGTCATGTGGGGGAACAGGTTGAAGTGCTGGAACACCATGCCGACTTCACGGCGGTAGGCGTTCACGTCGGTCTTCGGGTCTGCCAGTTGCAGGCCGTCGATGCTTACCGAGCCGGAATCGAATTCCTCCAGGCCGTTAAGGCAGCGCAGGAACGTCGACTTGCCGGAACCGGACGGGCCGATCACCACCAGCACTTCACCCCTGGCCACCTGCGTGGTCACGTTATCCACCGCGCGCACGACGTGGCCACGGGTGTCGAAGACTTTTACCAGATCGCGGACTTCAATCACTTTGCGCGAGCCTCCGCTCAAGCCGGCTGGCGATTTTCGACAGCGGCAGGTTGATCAGCAGGTACAGGCCTGCGACGCAGAACAGGATTTCGAACGGCGAGAACGAGGTGGTGATGACCTCGCGGCCGCTTTTGAGCAGCTCGGTAATCGCGATCACCGACACTAGGGACGTGTCTTTGACCAGGCTGATAAATTGCCCGGCCAGGGGCGGCAGCACGCGCTTGAAGGCTTGCGGCAACACCACATGGCGCATCGACTGGCCAGCACTGAGCCCCAGGGAACGTGCCGCTTCATTCTGGCCCCGGGCAATCGACTGCACGCCGGCGCGGATGATTTCCGCCACATAGGCACCGGTAAACAGTGACAGCGCGGCGATCCCGGCGAATTCCCGGGACAGGTTGAGCACCGTGCCGATAAAGAAATAGAAAATGAAGATCTGCACCAATAGTGGCGTACCGCGCACCAGTTCGACGTAGATCGTCGACAGATCGCGTAAAGTCGGATTGTTCGACAGGCGACACAATCCGGTCGCCAGGCCGATCAACAGTCCCAGCACCCCGGACACCACCGATAGCCACAACGTAGTCCACAAGCCCCACAGCAGAGGGCCCGCAGCCCAATGCCGGGTGACGCCGACCACATCGCCCTCGGCTACGTCATCGCCCTTGGCCACTTGCAGGCTGTTCTCGGCCACGGTCAGGTGCTGTTCGTTGCCCTCGTCATTACGCAGGGTGACGTCAGCCACATCGCCCTTGCGCACCAACTCGCTGACGGTGGAAATGTCCGACGCACGCTGGGATTCTTCGGCCTGGTAGACGAAGTACTGCGGCACGCGGTTCCAGCGCCATTCGTAGGACATCAGCGAGGTGGCGTAATACAACGCGCCGGCCAGGCCGACCAGCACCAGCACCGTCAGCACGTGCCAGGGCCATTGGGCTTTTTTCTGTTTCATTACGGGTTCCGGGATATGTCGAGATCGTTCCCACGCTCTGCGTGGGAATGCCTCACTGGACGCTCAGCGTCCGCTTTGTGACGCAGAGCGTCACGGGCTGCATTCCCACGCGGAGCGTGGGAACGATCAATGCAGGTCAGCTTTTATTCCATGTCCTTGAGCCACTCAGAGCTCTTGAACCACTTGTCATGGATGCGATCGTAGGTGCCGTCGTTGCGGATCTGGTGCAGGAAGTTATTGATGAAGTTGATACTGTCGTAGTCGCCCTTCTTCAGGCCGAACGCCAGGGGTTCAAAGGTGAACGGCTGATCAAGGAACACCAGTTTGCCGGCGCCGACCTTGTTCACGGCCACCACGTTGTACGGGGCGTCATAGACGAAGGCGTCAGCCTTGCCGTTGACCACGTCCAGAACAGCTTCCTGCTCGTTGTCATAGCCGTGGTACTTGGCTTTGGAGATCAGCTTCTTGGCCACCATCTCGCCGGTGGTGCCGAGCTTGGAGGTCAGGCGGTATTTCTCGTCATTCAGGTCTTTGTAGGACTTGATGGTGCCCTCCAGCTCCTTGCGGATCAGCAGGGTCTGGCCGACCACGATGAACGGTTCGCTGAAGTTCAGGCGCAGGTTGCGTTCCTGGGTCAGGGTCATGCCGCTGCCGATCATGTCGAACTTGTCGGTCAACAGGGCCGGGATGATGCCGTCGTAACCGGTGGAAATCGGCTCGAACTTCACGCCCATCGACTTGGCCATGGCCTTGAGGATGTCGACTTCAAAGCCGATGATTTCACCGCGTTTGTTGGTCATCTGGAACGGCATGTAGGTCGGGTCCATGCCGACTTTCAGCGTACCGCGCTTGACCGCATCATCGATGGCGCCGGCATGTGCCGCGTTGACCGCCACCAGTGCGGTGACGCCCAGCAGCAGCATCGAAAGATACTTTTTCATCATCAAGTCCCCTGAACTCATTTTCTTGTGAGGTCGGCGCGCAAAAGGGCTGCACCATTTCGGGGTGCGATCCTAACTCACTCACCGCCGGGTACAAAGGTTTCGCCGGGATTTGTTGCCAAGGTATGACAGAAAAGCCCCATAACCGTGCAGAGAAAGGCATGGCTAGACACCTCGATCCACGGCCCAGCCAATTGCTTGATGTGTAAGCAGTTATGACTACCAGTCCACTTCCGCCATCCAGCCCGAGTCCTTGAACCACTTGTCATGCAGCCGATCGTAGGTGCCGTCCTGGGCCACCTGGTTGAGGAAATGATTGATCCAGTTGAGGCTGTCGTAATCGCCCTTTTTCAAGCCGAACGCCAGGGGCTCGTAGGTGAAGGGTTGCTCCAGCGCCAACAGCGCACTGTTCTGGGGCTTGGTAATGGCGATCAGGTTATACGGCGCATCATGGATAAACGCATCGGCCTTGCCCTCCACCACCTGGCGCACGCCTTCTTCAGGTGTTGGAAAACTGCGCAGCCGTGCAGTGCCGAGAAACCTTTTCGCCGCCGCCTCGCCTGTGGTGCCTTCGGCGGCCACGATCCGGTAACCGGCCTCGTTCAAGTCCTCGATGCTCTGGACCTTGTCGGCCAACCGAGGGTTCAGCAGCACGGTCTGGCCGACGATGATGAACGAGTCGCTGAAATTGAGGGTCAGGTTGCGCTCCTGCGTGACAGTCATGCCGCTGCCGATCAGGTCGAACCGGCTGGCCAGCAGGCCGGGAATCAGGTCGATATACGGTACCGAAACCAGCTCCAGCTTGACCCCCAGCGCCTTGCTCATCTCCCGAAGCAGGTCAATTTCAAACCCGACGATCCGGCCTTTCTTGTCGGTCATCTCAAAGGGCACGTAGGCCGGATTGGTGCCGACTTTCAACACCCCCCGCCGAACGGCCTCATCTATGGCTCCGGCATGCGCCAGGTAACCGTGGGAAAATGTGACGATGCCGAGCAGCAGCATCGACAAATACCTTTTGATCATGAAAAAAGCCCCTGTTCCATTAAACACTCCCACACCCGGCCACGCGCAAGTTCGCGTAAGCCGCAGGCTTCGAGTCAGATTTGGGGGGCGATGCTAACCCACTCGCAGGCACGGCAATATGCCTCGGAGAAGGGTCTTTTGTTTCGAAATAACAAGGAGTTAGCGCGATGCAGCAGAAGGGAAAAACAACGTAGGACGGTTATCGCAAACGCCCCCGAGGTGGCACCTCGGGGGCGTCGGAATCAGGCCGGTTGAGCCTGGGACGACAGCGGCTTCAATGGCAGCAATGGCGCATGCGGATCGGCCTTGACCGATTCGCGCCAGGCGCTCAGCCACTCGGCGTGGCCTTCGCTCCAGACCTGCTCGTGCAAGCGTGCCAGGGCGACCGGGTCGCTGAGCAAGGCCAGGCGTTCACCGTTGTTGAGGCCGGCCGGGCCGACTTTCAACGCGTGGCGAACCCGGTCAACACGCAGCCACTCAATCGGCTCCGCCTGCCCGTGACGGGAAGTTGCCAAGGCGCACGCCAGGGCGTTCTGCTGCGGATCGACCACCGCCCGCACAAAACCGTCATTGAGCGCATGCCAACGGTTTTCGTGGGTGTACTTGTCGGTCGACAACAGCGCCTGGGGCGGATTGTATTCCTCGGGGATCAGGAACAGGCTCTCGTCGCGAGACTTGAGGCCCAGTTTGACCCGGCTGGAAATCACCGACACCGGAATCGACAGCATCAGCGAACCGACGATCGGCACCAGCCACCACAGGAAGCTTGGGTTCAACCACACCACCAGCAGCGCCCAGAAGAAGCCGAGCAGGGTCTGCGGACCGTGGCGCTTGACTGCCTCGCTCCATGGCGTGGAGTCGTCGTCACGCTGTGGCGAGTTCCAGGTCGCCGCCCAGCCGAGGAACGCGGCCAGTACGAAACGGGTGTGGAAAATCATCCGCACCGGCGCCAGCAACATGGAGAACAGCATCTCCAGCAGCATCGACAGGGTCACCTTGAACTTGCCGCCGAACTCTTTCGCGCCCTTGGCCCAGATCAGGATGATGCTCAGCAATTTAGGCAGGAACAGCAGCACGATGGTGGTGGAGAACAGCGCCACCGCCTTGTCCGGATGCCATTGTGGCCACAACGGATACAACTGGCGCGGCGCCATGAAGTACTGCGGCTCCATCAGTGTGTTGACCGCCAGCAAGGCCGTGGACAGCACCAGGAAGAAGAACCACAACGGCGCCGACAGGTACGACATCACGCCGGTGAGGAACACCGCACGGTGCACCGGGTGCATGCCTTTTACCAAAAACAGGCGGAAGTTCATCAGGTTGCCGTGGCACCAGCGACGGTCACGCTTGAGTTCGTCCAGCAGGTTCGGCGGCAGCTCTTCGTAGCTGCCCGGCAAGTCGTAGGCAATCCACACGCCCCAGCCGGCGCGGCGCATCAGCGCCGCTTCAACGAAGTCGTGGGAAAGAATCGCACCGGCAAACGCACCTTTACCCGGCAACGGCGCCAGGGCGCAGTGCTCGATAAACGGCTTCATGCGGATGATCGCGTTGTGACCCCAGTAGTGGGATTCACCCAGCTGCCAGAAGTGCAGGCCGGCGGTAAACAGCGGGCCGTACACCCGGGTGGCGAACTGCTGCATGCGCGCATACAGGGTATCCATGCCCGACGCACGTGGCGCGGTCTGGATAATCCCGGCATCCGGCGTGGCTTCCATCAGGCGCACCAGGCTGGTCAGGCATTCGCCGCTCATCACGCTGTCGGCGTCGAGCACCACCATGTACTTGTAGTCACCGCCCCAGCGACGGCAGAAGTCGTCGAGGTTGCCGCTCTTGCGTTTGACGCGACGGCGACGACGGCGATAGAAGATCTTGCCGAAGCCACCGGCTTCGCGGCACACGTCGAGCCAGGCTTGCTGCTCGGCGATGCAGATGTCGGCCTCGTTGCTGTCGCTGAGGACGAAGAAGTCGAAACGGTCCAGGTCACCGGTGGCAGCCACCGATTCGAACGTCGCGCGCAGGCCGGCAAATACCCGGGGCACGTCTTCGTTGCAGATCGGCATGACCAGGGCGGTGCGGGCGTCTTTCGGAATCGGCTCGTCACCGGCACTTTTACCGGAGATACGGTATTTATCGTGACCGGTCAGCAGTTCCAGGAAGCCCATCAGCGCGGTCCAGAAACCGGCCGAGACCCAGCAGAACAGAATCCCGAACAGCACGAGGATGCTGGTTTGCAGGGCGTAAGGCAGTACCTGGGTCGCGGTTTGCAGCAGGGTCTGGTTGCGGATCTCGTCAAAGTCGACGAAGGACCAGCCCTGGTACGGCATGATGCCTTTCATGTACCAGCCGGCAACGATCGTCTGGCCGAGCATCAGCACCAGCAGGATATAGCGACGGATCGAACCGACGGTGCGCCAGCGGGCGGCCGGCAGTACGCGCTCATCCTTCGGCGGGGCCGGTGGATTCGTGCGGCCGGTCAGGCGGCGCCAGCCACGCACCAGGATATTGGTGCGCCACGGC
Source organism: Pseudomonas sp. F9001 (assembly GCF_013385435.1). NCBI lineage: Bacteria > Pseudomonadati > Pseudomonadota > Gammaproteobacteria > Pseudomonadales > Pseudomonadaceae > Pseudomonas > Pseudomonas sp. F9001. The sequence continues at coordinate 16,775 of NZ_JACAPX010000024.1, read as the reverse complement.
TCAGGCACGACCTTGGTCCGACGGATCGGCGGCGTGGCCTTGAGGCAAACCCGGCCGCTGGCGTCGAGCACCAGCATTTCGGCGTCTTGCAGCTCTTCGGCAGTGTTGAGGGTCAGCCGGGCGCCTACCGATGCCTGGGCAGCGTCGGCAGGTGCGTCGAACGTAGACGATGACAGGCGCTTGTGCAATTCACTGAAGGACTCGCAGCCCGCCAGTTCGGCGCGCTGCTCATCGGTCATCGGTAGATGCGCCAGGTACTCGGCAAGAGTCTCTGGCTGGACTTGAGAATTACTCATCGGCAGGCAACTGATAGCTCCAGGTTTCGGTCAGGACTTGCTCTGTCTTGGCCTGATCCTGGGTAGGGAGTGGTGTGGCTGGGGCAGCCGCTTCCGGCTGCTTGGCGTCCTTGTCCTTGGCGTCTTTCTTGGCTGCTTTCTCGTGCTGCTTGGCCAGGACCTTGTCGGCTTTCAACACTTGGGTCGAAACCTTCTCCGGTTCCGGCTGCACGATGTCCTGAACCAGAGCAGCACGCATTTCAGTCGGCTTGCCTGCGTCCTTGATCTTCATGCGCAGGGTCAGGCGCCAGCCTTGGGTGTGCGGGTTGTAGCGCACGCTGTTTTCAACGATTTCGGCGTTGTCGCCCACGCTGACCTGGCTGCGAACCGGTGCGTCAGCTGGCAATTTCTTCAGGGACGGGCCCTCGAAGTCCACCAGGTAAGCCACGCTGCCGTCTGGCTGACGGATCAGGTTGGATTGCTTGACGTCGCCGGTGGAACGCAGGGTCTGCTTGACCCAGGCGCTTTCTGGCGAATGGAACTCGGCGTCTTGCAATGTCCAGTGCAGGCGGTAGGCAACGTCCAGCGGCTTGCCTGGCTCCGGCAGTGTTTCCGGGCTCCAGAACGCAACGATGTTGTCGTTGGTTTCATCGGCGGTCGGAATCTCTACCAGGTCGACGGAGCCCTTGCCCCAATCGCCTTCAGGCTCGATCCAGGCGCTTGGGCGCTTGTCGTAGTTGTCGTCGAGGTCTTCGTAGTGGCTGAAGTTGCGGCCGCGTTGCAGCAGGCCGAAACCACGCGGGTTTTCCACGGTGAAGTTGCTGACCGACAGGTGTTTGGGGTTGTTCAGTGGGCGCCAGATCCACTCGCCGTTGCCGGCATGGATCGACAGGCCGCTGGAATCGTGCAGCTCGCGACGGTAGTTGAGGACCTTGGACGGCTGGTTGGCGCCGAACAGGAACATGCTGGTCAGCGGGGCGATGCCCAGCTTGGTGACCTTGTCACGCAGGTACATCTGGGATTTGACGTCGACGATGGTGTCGGTACCCGGGCGCAGGATCAGGCGATAAGCGCCGGTGGCCCGCGGCGAATCCAGCAGGGCGTAGATCACCAGCTGTTTCTCACCCGGTTTTGGACGCTCGATCCAGAACTCGGTGAAACGCGGGAATTCTTCGCCGGACGGCAACGCAGTGTCGATCGCCATGCCGCGGGCAGACAGGCCGTAGACCTGGTCCTTGCCCACGACGCGGAAATAGCTGGCGCCGAGCATGGTCATGATTTCGTCTTGCTTGTCACCCTTGTTGATCGGGTACAGCACACGGAAACCGGCATAACCCAGCTGTTCGGTGGATTTGGGATCAAACTTGACGTCGCCGAAATCGAAGCGGGACGGGTCGTACTTGATTTCCTGAACGCTGTCGGCGGTGACTTCGTTGATTTTCACCGGTGTATCGAAATGCATACCCTGGTGGTAGAAGGACAGCTTGAACGGGGTGTTCTGATCGGCCCACTCGGCTTTTTCGTTGCGGAAACGAATTTTCTGGTAATCAGCGAATTTCATTTCGCGGAATTCGTTCGGCAAATTGCTGCGCGGAGCTTCGTATTTCTGCCCGGCCAGCTCTTTTGCCTTGGCCGACACATCATCCAGACTGAATGCCCACAGTTGACCCGCGCCGAACAGGCAAAACAGGGCAGAGCCCGTCACCAGTACGTTTCGTAACCGTTTGGCAGACAATTTTGGTGCATTACAGGGACTAACAATCACGAGCAACCCTCGCCGAAAACAGATCAAAAAACCAACGGCCAGCTATCTATATGCCAGGTTGGCGAGCATTGTTCCGACTCCCATGGGGCTAAATGATTCCCCAATGGCTATCGGACAAGTCTCTACCTAAGTCAAAAATGGACCAATTAACGCTGATCCCCGTAGCGCGCGATTATCTAGTAGCCCGCGTGACAACGCATCAGGGTCAGCGAAGTATTTGTAGCGAAAACCCGGTTTTTTGGGCATCACAAGTCGTTTTCAGTACATTCACGTCTGTAACAGGAAGGTGACCGGCCCATCATTGACCAAATGCACCTGCATATCAGCGCCAAAACGCCCTGCCGCTACCGTGCCATGCAATTGTTGCGCTTGTAACAGCAGATAGTCGAAAAGCGCCTCGCCCAACGCCGGCGGTGCCGCCGTAGAGAAGCTCGGCCTCAGCCCACTCTTGGTGTCTGCCGCCAGGGTGAACTGCGACACCAGCAGCAAACCGCCGCCAATGTCTTTCAAGGACAGGTTCATCTTGCCCTCGTCGTCGCTGAACACCCGATAGTTAAGCAGCTTATGCAGCAGCTTGTCGGCGCTGGCTCGCGTATCAGAAGGCTCGACAGCCACCAGCACCAGCAAACCCTGGTCTATCGCCCCTACCACCTGCCCTTCTACCTCGACCCGGGCGCCGCGCACCCGTTGCAAAAGCCCCTTCATGCTTCTTCAGGCGGCAAATCAAGCAGGCGCCGTGCCATTTCACTCGCCGCACGCACCAGCGCATCGGTAATTCCGGGTTCGGAAGCCGCATGGCCGGCCTCGCGGATGATCTGCAGTTCACTGTTGGGCCAGGCCTGATGCAGCTCCCAGGCATTGTCCAGCGGGCAGATCATATCGTAGCGGCCATGCACGATTACGCCAGGCAGGTGGGCGATCTTGTGCATGTCGCGGATCAACTGGTCAGGTTCAAGGAACGAGTTATTGGTGAAGTAATGGCATTCGATACGGGCAATCGAAAGGGCGCGCTGGGGTTCGGAGAAACGCTCGATCAATTGCGGGTTCGGGCACAGGCCCAACATGCGCCCTTCCCACGTGGACCAGGCCTTGGCGGCGTGCATCTGGGCGATCTGGTCGTTGCCGGTCAGGCGCTTGTGGTAGGCGCTGAGCAGGTCGTGCCGCTCCTCCGCCGGGATAGGCGCCAGGTAGTCCTGCCAGTAATCGGGGAACAGCCGGCTGGCGCCAGCCTGGTAGAACCACTGAATGTCTTGGGGGCGGGCCAGGAAAATGCCCCGTACGATCAGGCCGTGCACACGCTCCGGGTGGGTTTGCGCGTAGGCCAGGGCCAGGGTCGAGCCCCAGGAACCGCCGAACAGCACCCATTTTTCGATGCCCAGGTGTTCGCGAATCCGCTCAAGGTCGGCCACCAGGTCCCAGGTGGTGTTGTTTTCCAGGCTGGCCCGTGGGGTGGAGCGCCCGCAGCCACGCTGATCAAAAGTAACAATTCGGTACAGATTAGGATCGAAATAGCAGCGGCTATTGGCGTCACACCCGGCGCCGGGGCCACCATGGATGAACACAACGGGCAAGCCTTCCGGGGAACCGCTTTCGTCGACGTACAGGACGTGGGTTTCATCGACGGCCAGATCGTGCCGGGCGTAGGGTTTGATCTGCGGGTACAAAGTCTGCATTGCGCGCTCCGTAAGGGGTCGAGTTCATCCCTGGGGGGACGTCTATTATTTTGCCGTCTGGCATCATAAACCCGAATTGTGCAATGAGCATGTCCTCGTGGACCTAGACCTGTGTCAGCAGAACACCACGCAGGTAGTCCAGCAGATAAACGTACAGCCGGTCGACCTCCAACACCTGGCCCCGGGCCCGCAGGCAGCCGTGAACCAGGCCTTTGCCGGGATACAGCGTGGCCGCCACCCCGGCGCCTTGCAGGCGTTCGGCGTAGAGCATGCCGTCGTCCCGCAACGGGTCGAACTGGGCGACAGCGATCAAAGCCTGCGGCAACCCGCTGAAATCCACGGCCAGCAATGGCATGGCGTAGGGCGACGGCTTGCCCGGCCCACGCAGGTAAAGGGCGAGATAGCACTCGGTGTCGGCGGTACTGAGCAATGGCGCGTCGACGCAATCGCGGCGGGACGGCAGGTCGGCGGGGCCGCCCAGGCCGGGGTAGATCAGGACTTGCGCCAGGGGCTGCGGCTGATGGTCATCCCGCAGGCCCAGGCACAGCGCCGCCGCCAGGTTACCGCCGGCGCTGTCACCAGCCACCACCAGACGCTGAAGGTTGATCGGCTGGGGCGCTTCGCCCACCTGGATCGCCTGCCAGACCGCACGGCAATCCTCAAAGGCGGCCGGAAACGGGTGTTCGGGTGCCAGGCGGTAATCGATGGCGATCACCAGCACTTGCAGTGAGTCGGCCAGTTCAGCACACATGAAGTCATGGGAATCCAGGCCGCCGACCACCCAGCCGCCACCGTGCATATAAAAGATGCATGGCCAGCCGCTATCAGGGGTTGGCGTCGCCGGTTGATAAATGCGTACGCCCACGCCACCCAGGGAAACGTCTGACACCTGTAACCCTTCGGGCCGCGCCGGGGTGAACGCCTGGCACATGCGGTCATAGCCTCGGCGCAATCCGGCCAGCGATGTGTCGTCGCTGGTGAAGGATTCGGTTTTTTCGACGAAGGCGCACATCTGCGCGGAAATCGGGTAATGGGACATCGAAGGATCGTCCTGAAGATAAGGATTTAACAGCCGCCACGAATCCAATGTGGGAGCGGGCTTGCTCGCGAATGCGGTGTATCAGTCAATACTTGTGTGGCTGACCCACCGCATTCGCGAGCAAGCCCGCTCCCACATTTTGATCTTCATTTGCTCAGGGCTTGAGGCTGGCCTGCACCGCCGCCACGCCGTCTTTTCCATCCAGGGTCGTTACACCCGCCAGCCAGCGCTGCAAATCCTCGGGGTTGTCGCGCAACCATTGTTTGGCCACCTCCTGCGGCGTCTTGCGGTCCATGATCGGCACCATCAACTGGCTTTCCTGGGCCGCGGTGTAGGTCAGGTTTTCCAGCAGGCGTGTCACATTGGGGCAACGTTCGGCGTAATCCGGCGCCGTCACCGTGGAGACCGTGGCCATGCCTTCGTTGGCACCGAACACATCTTCACTGCCGGTCAGGTACGCCATTTTCATGTTGATGTTCATCGGGTGCGGGGTCCAGCCGACAAACACCACGAACTCCTTGCGATTCACTGCCCGCTGCACCGCCGCCAGCATGCCTGCCTCGCCGGACGCCACCAGCTTGAAGCCGCCGAGGCCAAAGCGGTTGCTGTCGATCATTTTCTGGATATCGGTATTGGCACCGCTGCCCGGCTCGATGCCATAGATCTTGCCGCCCAGCTTGTCCTTGAAGCGGGCAATGTCGGCAAAGGTTTTCAAGCCGGCGTCGGCAACGTACTGCGGCACCGCCAGCGTCGCTTGAGCGTCGGACAGGCTCGGCTTGTCGAACACCTTGACCTGCTTGGCCGCGAGGAATGGCGCGATGTTGTTGTCCATCGCCGGTTTCCAGTAGCCGAGGAAGATATCCAGGCGTTTGTCGCGGATGCCGACAAAGATGATTTGCTGCACGGCGCTGGTTTGCTTGCTGTCATAGCCCAGGCCATTGAGCAGCACATCGGCCATGCCGCTGGTGGCGATCACGTCGGTCCAGCTGACCACGCCCATGCGCACGACCTTGCACGAGGCCGGGTCGGCAGCCATCGCGTTGGCGCTCAAGAGTGCGGCGCCGGTGAGAATCAACAGACAACGGTTGAACAGTCTTTTCATCGATGCGGTCTCACTCGGCAGTTTTTATTGTGGGAGTGGCGTCTGACGCGCCGTGCCCAACACCTTACCCAGCGAGACCTTGATCAAAGCGAACTGTGGCGACAGGGATTTGCACACAGACGACTTGGGAGGTGTGTTGCTGTTGAGGGCCTCTTCGCGAGCAAGCCCGCTCCCACATTCGACCGTGTTCCTCCTGAAGAAACACGGTCGAATGTGGGAGCGGGCTTGCTCGCGAAGGCTATCTCAGCAGCGACGCCACTCAGGAGTAATGCCGCTTGCCCCACGCCAGGAACCCTTCCAGCAGTTCCTTCAACACCACCCGCGTCGGCTCGGCCAGGTCGGCGCGATAACGGAAGGGCTCAAACTCTTCCATGTAGGTGCACTGCCCCAACTCCAGCTGCACGGCGTGGATGTTCTCGGCCGGGTTGCCGTAGTGACGGGTGATGTGCCCGCCCTTGAAGCGCCCGTTGAGCACATGGCTGTACTGCGGGTGGCCGGCACAGATGGCTTCCAGTTCGCTGGCCAGCTGCGGATCGCAGGCCGCGCCGTTGAAGGTGCCGAGGTTGAAGTCCGGCAGCTTGCCTTCGAACAGGTGCGGGATCACCGAGCGGATCGAGTGCGCATCAAACAGCAGCGCATAACCGAACTCGGCCTTGAGCCGGGCCAGTTCGTTTTGCAGGGTGCGGTGATACGGCGTCCACACCTGCTCCAGGTACGTGGCGCGCTCGGCCTTGGACGGTTCCAGGCCTTCGCGGAACAGCGGCACACCGTCAAACAGTGTCGCCGGGTACAGGCCGGTGGTGGCGCCAACGTACAGCGGCTTGTCGTCTGAAGGCCGGTTCAGGTCGATGACAAAGCGCGAATACTCCGCCGCCAGGGTGCTGGCGCCCAGCGCTTCGGCGAAGTCGTACAGCGTGGGAATGTGCCAGTCTGTGTCCGGCAGGCTTTGCGCCTCGGGGATCAGCCCGGCTTGCACCGCCGGCGTCAGGCGCAGGCCCGCATGGGGCATGCTGATCAGCAGCGGCACACGGCCTTGTTTGAAGTTCAGAACCTTATCCACAGCGGTACTCCTTAAACGGTGACTTCGACGCCGTGGCGCACGACGCGTTTATCCAGCTCGCCACCCAGCCAGTAGGCCAGGTCGGCGGGACGATCAATCTGCCAGGCGACAAAATCCGCGACCTTGCCCACTTCCAGCGAGCCATGGCTGCCGCCCAGGCCCAGGGCGGTGGCCGCGTGTTGCGTGGCGCCGGCCAGGGCTTCTTCCGGGGTCATGCGGAACAGGGTGCAGGCCATGTTCAGCATCAGGCGCACCGACAACGCCGGCGAGGTGCCCGGGTTGAGGTCGCTGGCGATCGCGATCTTCACGCCGTGCTTGCGCAGGGCATCCATCGGCGGCAACTGGGTTTCCCGCAGGAAGTAGAACGCGCCCGGCAGCAGCACCGCGACGGTGCCGGAAGCAGCCATGGCGATGGCGTCTTCCTCGGTCATGAATTCCAGGTGGTCCGCCGACAGCGCCTGGTAACGCGCCGCCAGGCTGGAGCCATGCAGGGACGACAATTGTTCGGCGTGCAGTTTTACCGGCAAGCCAAGTTTCCGGGCGGCGATGAACACACGCTCCACCTGCTCCGGTGAGAACGCCAGGTACTCACAGAAGGCGTCGACCGCGTCCACCAGGCCTTCCGCTGCCAGCGCCGGGAGCATTTCGGTGCAGATGTGATCGATGTAGGCATCGGCCCGGTCCACGTACTCCGGCGGCAACGCATGCGCCGCCAGGCAGGTGCTGCGCACACTGACCGGCAACTCGGCGCCGAGGCGACGGATCACCCGCAGGATCTTGCGCTCGCTGGCCAGGTCCAGGCCGTAGCCGGACTTGATCTCGACGGTGGTTACACCGTCGCGCAGCAAACTGCGCAGGCGCTTGTGGCCGCTGGCAAACAGTTCATCTTCGCTCGCCGCACGCGTGGCGCGCACGGTGCTGGCAATACCGCCACCGGCCGCTGCGATCTCGGCGTAGCTCACGCCTTGCAGCCGCTGCTCGAACTCGCCGCTGCGATTGCCGCCGAACACCGTGTGGGTGTGGCAGTCGATCAGCCCGGGCGTGACCCACGCCCCTTGCAGGTCATGGGTGGTTGCGTAGTTCGCATCCGGCAGATCGGCGCGCGGGCCGATCCACTCGATGAGCGTGCCCGAGGTAACAATGGCGGCGTCCTCGATGATCGAGTAGTTGCCCTGGGCCATGGTTGCAACGTGGCAGTGTTGCCAAAGCGTTTTCATCAACGCCTCCATTAGGTTATCGATGAGACAAAGCCGGGTCGTAGTGAACCTTGGCCGTTTGCCCGGCGGCGGGCTTGACCCACAGCAGATAGGCGACGATCAGCAAGACGATCCACACGGCGCCGACCATAAGAGCGGCCTGGGTGTCCGGGAAGTAACCCAGCACGCCGAAGATGAACAGCATGAACACGATGGCGGCCGCTGGCGCGTAGGGCCAGAACGGCACCGGGAATTTCAGCTCGGCAATCTGTTCCCTGGTCATCGAGCGACGCATGGCCACCTGGGTGACCAGGATCATCAACCACACCCACACCGTGGCGAAGGTCGCAATCGAGGCGATGACCAGGAACACGTTTTCCGGGATCAGGTAATTGAGCACCACACCGCCGAGCAACGCGGCGCCCATCACCACTACGGTCATCCACGGCACGCCCTGGCTCGACAGTTGGGCAAAACCCTTGGGCGCCTGCCCTTGCTGGGCCAGGCCATACATCATGCGACCGGCGCCGAAAATGTCGCTGTTGATGGCCGAGACGGCGGCCGAGATCACCACAATGTTAAGGATGGTCGCCGCCGAGCCTATCCCCAGGTTGCTGAAGATCTGCACGAACGGGCTGCCCTGGCTGCCGATCTGCGGCCACGGGTAGATCGCCATCAGCACAAACAATGTCAGCACGTAGAACAGCAGGATACGCAACGGCACGGCGTTGATTGCCTTGGGGATCACCCGCTGCGGGTCCTTGGCTTCGCCGGCGGTGATGCCGATGATTTCGATGCCGCCAAACGCAAACATCACCACCGCGAAGGACGCGATCAAGCCACCCACGCCGTTAGGCATGAAGCCACCGTGGGCCCACAGGTTGCTGAGGCCGGTAGCGGGTGCTTCGCCCGCCGAGTGAATACCGAACAGCATGATGCCGAAGCCGCCGAGGATCATTGCGACAATGGCACCGACCTTGAGCAGCGACAGCCAGAACTCCATTTCGCCAAAGACTTTGACGTTGCACAGGTTCAGGCCGCCGATCAGCAACACGATGCCCAGCACCCAGACCCAGCGCGCGACTTCGGGAAACCAGAAGCCCATGTAGATGCCGAAGGCGGTGACGTCGGCGAGGCAGACGATGATCATTTCAAAGGCGTAGGTCCAGCCGAGGATAAAGCCGGCCATCGGGCCCAGGTAGGTACTGGCGTACTGGCCGAAGGAGCCGGACACCGGGTTATGCACGGCCATTTCGCCGAGGGCGCGCATGACCATGAACACCGCGGCGCCACCGATCAGGTAGGCCAGGAGCACGGCCGGGCCGGCCATCTGGATGGCGGAGGCAGAGCCGTAGAACAGCCCGGTACCGATCGCGGAACCGAGGGCCATGAAGCGAATATGTCGGGCGGAGAGCCCGCGTTTTAAACCTTTTTCCGAGTGCATTTCTCGTCCTTAATTATTTTTATCCTGAGAAAATTCGAAGCGGTGTGGACAAGCTTTTTGTGGCGAGGGAGCTTGCTCCCGCTCGGGTGCGCAGCGCCGGCAAGCTTTTGGGGCCGCTACGCAGCCCAGCGGGAGCAAGCTCCCTCGCCACAAAGAGGGGTTCGATGTCCTTAGAGGCTCGGCAACAACTTCGCCGGCACCAGCTCGTTCAGGCAACGCGTTGCCAGCAGCTCACTGGCGGCATTGATGTCCGGCGCAAAGAAGCGGTCCTTCTCATAAAACGCGACTTTGCTGCGCAGGATCCCGCGCGCCTTTTCCAGCGCCGGCGAGGTTTTCAAGCCATTGCGCAGGTCCAGGCCCTGGCAAGCCGCCAACCATTCCACCGCCAGCACACCGCGGGTGTTCTCGGCCATTTCCCACAGGCGCTTGCCCGCCGCCGGGGCCATCGACACGTGGTCTTCCTGGTTGGCTGACGTCGGCAGGCTGTCGACGCTATGGGGATGCGCCAGTGCCTTGTTCTCGCTGGCCAATGCCGCCGCCGTCACCTGGGCGATCATGAAGCCGGAGTTCACACCGCCATTGCCCACCAGGAATGGCGGCAGTTGCGACATGTGCTTGTCCATCATCAACGAGATGCGACGTTCGCTCAGGGAGCCGATTTCCGCGATGGCCAGCGCCATGTTGTCCGCCGCCATGGCCACCGGTTCGGCGTGGAAGTTGCCACCGGAAATCACGTCACCTTCAGCCGCGAACACCAGCGGGTTATCCGACACGGCGTTGGCTTCCACCACCAGTACTTCGGCCGCCTGGCGGAACTGGGTCAGGCAGGCGCCCATGACTTGTGGCTGGCAACGCAGGGAGTACGGGTCCTGGACCTTGTCGCAGTTCTCGTGGGATTGCGACACTTCGCTGCTTTCACCCAGCAGGGCGCGATACGCGGCCGCAGAGTCGATCTGGCCGCGTTGGCCCCGGGCAGCGTGAATGCGGGCGTCGAATGGCGAGCGCGAACCCAGCACGGCTTCCACCGTCAGGGCGCCACAGGCCAGGGCACCGGCGAACAGATCTTCGCCCTCGAACAGCCCACGCAATGCATAAGCGGTGGAAACCTGGGTGCCGTTGAGCAGCGCCAGGCCTTCCTTGGCCGCCAGGGTCAGCGGCGCCAGGCCGGCAACTTTCAGCGCTTCGGTAGCTTCCAGCCATTCGCCTTTGTAGCGGGCCTTGCCTTCGCCCAGCAGCACCAGCGACATGTGGGCCAATGGCGCCAGGTCACCGGAGGCGCCCACCGAACCTTTCAGTGGAATGTGCGGGTAGACCTCGGCATTGATCAGGGCGATCAGCGCGTCGATCACCTGCCGGCGAATCCCGGAGAAGCCCCGGCTCAGGCTGTTGACCTTGAGCACCATGACCAGCCGTACCAGCGCATCGCTGATGGGCTCACCGACGCCGGCGGCGTGGGACAGCACCAGGGAACGCTGGAGGTTTTCCAGGTCTTCGCTGGCAATGCGGGTCGAGGCCAGCAGGCCGAAACCGGTGTTGATGCCGTAGGCGGTGCGGTTCTCGGCGAGAATCTGCTCCACACAGGCGACACTGGCTTCGATCTGGGCCGAGGCGCTGTCATCCAGACTGAGGGTTACCGGCTGCTGGTAGATGGCCCGCAGTTGGGCAAGGCTCAGTTGGCCTGGAATCAGGTTTAGCGCAGTCACATTCATGCTCCTTTTGAGAGTGTTGTTAACTACCAGTCGCTCCGGATGCTTCCGTTATCCGCCGCTGTGCTCTTTTAGAGGATCAGTCGGCTTGGCACGCTGGTTATTGTTGGGAAAAGGTCAGTGCAAATTCGGTAGCGTGCGTTGCAGTAAATCGGCGTCCTTGAGCAACGCGGCGGTGGCTGCGATGTCTGGCGCCAGCCAGCGGTCCTGGTCGTAGGCCGGGACGTGTTCGCGCAGCAAACGCCAGGCGGCATCGGTGCCGGCGCCGAAGCGTTGGTCCTGGAGGAACTCGAACGCCTGGGCCGCCAGCAAGTACTCGATGGCGAGGATCTGGGTGACGTTTTCCAGCACCGAATACAGCTTCAGCGCGGCGTTGGTGCCCATGCTCAGGTGGTCTTCCTGCAGGCCCGAGGTGACGAAGTTGTCGAGCACCGCCGGTTGCGCCAACTGGCGGTTTTGCCCGCACAGCGAGGCGGCGACGTACTGCACGATCATCATCCCGGAGTTGACCCCGGGGTTGCTTACCAGGAACGCCGGCAAACCACTGACGTGCGGGTTGATCAGACGGTCCAGGCGACGCTCGGCGATGGAGCCGATTTCGGCCATGGCGATGGCCAGCATGTCGGCCGCCAGGGCCACGGACTGCCCGTGGGGATTGGCCTGGGACACCACGCGGTAGCTGTCTGGCGTGCCGAGCACCAGCGGGTTATCGGTGGCACCGTTGAGTTCGGTTTCGATCTGCCGGGTGGCGTGTTCCAGTTGGTCGCGGGCCGCGCCGTGCACCTGGGGAATCGAACGGATGCTCAGGGCGTCCTGGGTACGAATGCCTTTGCTGCTGGCGATCACTTCGCTGCCGTCCAGCAACGCGCGCAGGTTGATGCCCACTTGCTGCATGCCCGGGTGCGGCTTGAGCGCGATGATTTCTTCGTCGAAGGCGTCGATCTGGCCGCGCTGGCCTTCGAAGCTCATGGCACCGATCACATCGGCCCATTGCAGCAGGCGGTGCGCATCGGCCAGGGCCAGGCTGCTGAGGCCGGTCATGCACGGCGTGCCGTTGACCAGGCACAGCCCGTCCTTGGCACCGAGCACTACCGGCTGCAAACCTTCTTCAGCCAGCGCCTGGTGTGCGGGAACGATACGGCCCCGATAGCTGACGTCGCCGACGCCGAGCAAGGCGACGCCAATGTGCGCCATGTGGGTCAGGTAACCCACGGACCCCTGGGACGGCACTTGCGGCGTGATGCCATGGTTGAGCAGCCCCAGCAGCGAATGCACCACCTGCGGATGCAAGCCGGATTTGCCGTGGCTGTAGTTAATGATCGCCGCGCAAATGATCGCGCGGGTTTGCTCCACGCTCAGTGGCGCACCGACGCCGCAGGCATGGCTAAGCAAGGTATTGCGCGACAGCCGGCTCAGTTGTTCGTCCTTGAGCGACACGTTGCACAAGGCGCCCAGGCCGGTGTTGATGCCGTAGGCGCGCTCGCCGCTGGTGACGATGCGCTGGACGATGGCCTGTGCATTGTCGATGCGAGCCCAGGCCTGGCCCGAGAGTTCGAGGATCGCACCGTGGCGAGCCACGGCGACCACGTCCTGCCAACGCATCGGGGCGTCGGCGATGATGATTTTTTCAGCCTGGGACATCGTTGACCTCTTCATGAAATTCGCAATTGTTGTGCAGCTTCACTGGCCTCATCGCAAGCGAGCCAGCTTCCACAGGGGAAACGCATTCCAAATGTGGGAGCTGGCTTGCCTGCGATAGCGTCAGCCAACTCACCACAAATACCGGATCAAACCACCGCCACCCGCCGCTGGACAAACCGGTTCACGTACTCATCCGCCGGTGAATGCAAAATCTCGCGGGGCGTGCCGACCTGGATCAGCTTGCCGTCCTTGAGGATCGCAATGCGGTTGCCGATGCGCACCGCCTCATCGAGGTCGTGGGTAATGAACACGATCGTCTTGTGCAGGGTCTTTTGCAGCTCCAATAACTGGTCTTGCATCTCGGCACGGATCAGCGGGTCGAGCGCACTGAACGCCTCGTCCATCAGGATGATGTCGGTGTCGGCCGCCAGCGCCCGGGCCAGGCCTACACGCTGACGCATGCCGCCGGAAAGTTGATGCGGGTATTTGTTTTCATAGCCCTTGAGGCCCACGGTTTCGATCCAGTGCAGCGCACGCTCGGCGCACACTTGCCTGGTTTCGCCACGCACTTTCAGGCCGTAGGCAACGTTGTCCAGCACACTCTTGTGAGGCAGCAGGCCAAAGCTCTGGAACACCATGCTGATCTTGTGTCGGCGGAATTGGCGCAAGGCTTCCATGTCCAGTTGCAGGATGTCTTCACCGTCCACCAGGATCGCACCGCTGGTAGGGTCGATCAGCCGGTTGAAGTGACGCACCAGGGTCGACTTGCCGGAACCCGACAGCCCCATGATCACGAAGATTTCACCGGTGTCGACGCTCAGGGACAGGTCGTTCACACCCACCACGCAACCAGTCTCGGCCAGCACCTCGTCCTTGCTCTTGCCCTGGCCAATCAACGCCAGTGCATCCTTGGAGCGGTTGCCGAAAATCTTGAATACGTTTTTGACTTCAATTTTGCTGACAGTAGTCATTTGCTCGCCTCATGCCGTGGACGACCATAGGCTTGCGTAATGCGGTCGATGACCACGGCAAGAATCACGATCGCCAGACCGGCTTCAAGGCCGCGCCCAACGTTGAGGGTCTGGATGCCCACCAGTACATCTTCACCCAGGCCACGGGCGCCGATCATCGAGGCGATCACCACCATCGACAGGGCCATCATGGTGGTCTGGTTGATCCCGGCCATGATGCTCGGCAGGGCCAGCGGCAGTTGCACGCCGAACAGTTGCTGCCAGCGGTTGGCACCGAAGGCGTTGATCGCTTCCATGACTTCACCGTCCACCTGGCGAATGCCCAGGTCGGTGAGACGAATCAGCGGCGGTGCGGCGTAGATCACCGTGGCGAAAATCGCCGGGACCTTGCCCAGGCCGAACAGCATCAACACCGGGATCAGGTACACGAAGCTGGGCATGGTCTGCATGATGTCCAGCAGCGGCATCAGCACCGAACGCAGGCGGTTGCTGCGGGCCGACAGAATCCCCAGGGGAATGCCGATCAGCACCGAGATCACCGTGGCCACCATCATCAGCGCCAGGGTTTGCATCAGCTTGTCCCACAGACCGACCGCGCCCACCAGAAACAGCAGGCCGACGATCACGACGGTGGTGAACCACTTGCGAGTGGCATGCCAGGCAATACCGCCGACAATCAGCAACATCAACCACCAGGGCGCTGCGCGCAGCAAACCTTCCAGGTTAACGATGGCCCACAGCAACGTATCGGAGATGTGCCGGAACACATCGCCGTAGTTGGTCACCAGCGCATCGACCCAACTGTTGACCCAGTCGGCGATGGAAAACGTAAAACTCTCAGGAAACATAGTGTGCTCTCGATCCAGTGGATTGTGGCCGGGCGCCCGGTTGCCTGTGGCGGCAACCGGAAACGCTCAACCTACAAGGCCGCGTCGATTTTCTTGGCTGCGTTGTCGCTCACCATGCGTGCCAGAGTTCAGGATGTCCCTTGAGGAAAGTTTTCGCCAGTTTTGCTGTTTCAATTCGCTGTTTGTCATGCGTACCGGGTTCTGGTTAAGCAGGTTGAGCAGCGGCGCCCTGCACATCGGGCAGCACGAGGCGCTCAGGAATCGGGCTGTGCCATTTTTTCGCAGCCCAGTAGTACAACGCCGCCGGCACCACCAGCCCGATGATCCACGAGATATCGGTGTCGCCCAGGCTCGCGACCAGTGGGCCGGTGTAGAAATGCGTCGAGATGAACGGCATCTGAATCAGCACGCCGAACACGTAGATGCTGATGCCCATCAGGTTCCAGCGACCGTAGCGACCGTTGGGGTTGGACAGGGCCGGGATGTCATAGCGCTCTTTGGTGATGCAGTAGAAGTCCACCAGGTTGATCGCACTCCAGGGCGTGAAAAACGCCAGCAGGAACAGGATGAACGCGGAGAAATCCTTGAGGAACGAGTCCTTGCCCAGCAACGCCAGCGCGGCGGCAATCGACACCATCACGAAGATGTACAACAGCCGCGTGCCACTGCCGATATGCCGGCTGCCACGGAAACCACTGATGATTGTCGCGATCGACATGAAGCTGCCGTAGGCGTTGAGGGTGGTGACGGTGACCTTGCCGAAGGCGATGCTGAAATACAGCAGCGCCGCGACGATCCCGGTGCCGCCCAGGCCGACGATAAACGACACTTCGTGGTGAGCGAATTGCGAGCCTGCCAGGGCTGCCGCAAACACACCGAACACCATCGAAGCCTGCGCGCCGATCACCGAACCGAGGCCCACGGCCCAGAAGGTTTTCGAGGCCTGCGTGCTGCGCGGCAAGTAGCGCGAGTAGTCCGCTACATACGGGCCGAACGCAATCTGCCAGGACGCCGAGAGGGAAATCGCCAGCAGGAAACTGCTGAGGGAAAAATGCTTGTTGCCCAGCAACGCACCGATGTCGTTACCGGCCAGCAGCCTGTAGAACAGGTACACGAAGGCAACCACCCCCAGCACGCTGGCGATGCGACCAATGCCGTGGATCACCCGGTAGCCGAAGATCGTAAACACCATGATCAGCCCCGCGAACAATACGATGCCGACCCAGTCTTCAACGTGAAGCAACTGCGCCACCGCCTGCCCCGCCAGCAATGAGCCGCTGGCAGAAAAACCGATGTACATCAGGCACACCAGCACCAAGGGAATCACCGCGCCATACACGCCGAACTGCACGCGGCTGGAGATCATCTGCGGCAAGCCCAGTTGCGGGCCTTGCGCCGCATGCAGGGCCATGACGCCACCGCCCAGCAGTTGACCGATCAACAGACCGATCAACGACCAGAACACATCACCGCCCAGCACCACGGCCAGGGCCCCGGTGACAATCGCAGTGATTTGCAGGTTGGCACCCAACCACAGGGTGAACTGACTCAATAGACGGCCGTGTCTTTCCGCTTCCGGGATGTAGTCGATCGAACGCCTTTCGATCAACGGGGTGGTGCTTGCACGAGCGTCTTTTACTGCCATTTATGTTCAACCTCTGATGGATTGTTTTTGGGTGAAACGCAGTTCACATGTGGGAGCGGGCTTGCTCGCGAAAGCGATGGGTCAGCTAACGACTTCAGTGACTGATACACCGCATTCGCGAGCAAGCCCGCTCCCACATTAGTTATTTGATCATCGGGAGATTGAGGCCCTGCTCTTTGGCGCAATCGATAGCGATCTGGTAGCCCGCATCCGCATGACGCATCACGCCGGTCGCCGGGTCGTTGTGCAGCACGCGCGCGATACGCTCGGCGGCTTCGTCGGTACCGTCGCAGACAATCACCATGCCCGAGTGCTGGGAGAAGCCCATGCCGACGCCGCCGCCGTGGTGCAACGAAACCCAGGTCGCGCCGCTGGCGGTGTTGAGCAAGGCGTTGAGCAGTGGCCAGTCG
>NZ_JACAPX010000023.1:23102-57717 GCF_013385435.1 Pseudomonas sp. F9001 | reverse complement strand
CGCGCCGGGCCATGGATGGCCCGTCGCGGCGGCCCGCGGAACCGGGCCGGAGTGCGGGCATGCCGAGCCTAAGCGAGGCACCGAGTGGTGGGGCAGAGACCTTTTGGTTACTTTTGGCTGGGCCGGCATTCCGGGCGTTTGCCAAAAGTGACCCGCTGTAAGAGCGGAACCATAGGCGGCCGTTACCTAAATAATGGATATGTACCCCGAACAAAAACCTCAGAGCACCAAGCTCAAATCCACCCGCCCATCACGCACCGGCGGACACCAGTAATACCCCCCAGTCAACGGCTTGCTAATGCGATACAACCCATCAACAATCCCATCCTCAAGCCCACTCATCCGCCGCAGTTGGGCTTCAAACGCATCAAACGAATGCCCAAACGCCAGGAACATCAACCCCGCCTGACCATTCTCGGCCCATGGCATCGACCGCCGCACCACAAACGCCTCCGGGGTAAAACTCTCCTGAGCCGTACGCTTGGTGTGCGCCGACTCCGGCGCGTCCTCCAGCTCCTCGTTATCACCATGGCGCCGACCAATAATGTGGTCCCGCTCCAGAGCCGGCAACGCCGCAAACCCATCCAGATCATGCTGCCACTGCTGGATCGCCGCAAAGCTCGCACCACCCTGCGCCACCGCTGCCTCCACCGCCGCATCATCATGCGGATTCTCAGTGCCATCCTCATAGTCGGTCAGATCAAACCCGGTCTTGTAGCGAAACCCCTCGGTCATCTGCACCAGACCAAACCCCGGCGCCAGGGCCTTCTCGAACGCCCGGCTGCGCAACAGCAACTCACCGCGATCCACACCGTGCAACCAGACCCACAGCGCCTGCTGGGTCGACGGATTCTCCGCCCCCGGCCCGCTCACATGAGGGAACGCCCGCAACCCGTCAATCCGGGCGCCAAGGGCATTGACCAGCGGCTCACCAAAACCGACCACCGCACTGGCGTCCACCAACTGCACCAGCGCATCCAGTGCGGCAGGCACGGCATCCAGCGACTCAATGGCAAAAAACAGATGGCGTGCCTGCAACGGCACCGGTGCGGCAAGAATGCCCGGCTGGTACTGACTCATGTGAACTCCTTCAAGAAAGCCGCGCAGTTTACCCGGCGAGCTCACGGTTGTGCTCAAGGTTTTCCAAGGTTCGCGGGTTAATGCGTCTAGCCCTTGCCACACGGGGCGTTGATGGGTGAATCTCTAGTCACGTTTTGCAACCATTCCAGGGGTAGCGACATGACCACCGACAACCTGCTCGCCCAGCTGTTTCCCACTGCCGCCGAGATTCCCGAGCAATTCCGGCTCGCGGCGCCCATCGAACAACGTGATTACCTGGTCGGCGGCCAGTTGCATGTGTGGAACGGCCCTTTGGCCGAAGTACGCAGCCCGGTGCAGTTGCGCGGCACCGACGGTGACACGCCGGTGATCATCGGCAGCACCCCGCTGCTGGACGCCGACACCGCCTTGACCGCCCTCGACGCTGCCGTGGCCGCCTACGACCGTGGTCAGGGCGCGTGGCCGACCATGCGCGTGGTGGATCGCATCCAGCATGTCGAAGCGTTTTTGCGGCGTATGCGCGAACAGCGTGATGCAGTGGTCAAGCTGCTGATGTGGGAGATTGGCAAGAACCTCAAGGACTCGCAGAAAGAGTTCGACCGCACTTGCGACTACATCACCGACACCATCAACGCCCTCAAGGAACTCGACCGCCGCTCCAGCCGCTTCGAGCTGGAACAGGACACCCTGGGGCAGATCCGCCGGGTGCCGCTGGGCGTGGCGCTGTGCATGGGCCCCTACAACTACCCGCTGAACGAGACCTTCACCACGCTGATCCCGGCGCTGATCATGGGCAACACCGTGGTGTTCAAGCCGGCCAAGCTCGGCGTGCTGCTGATTCGCCCGTTGCTGGAGGCGTTCCGCGACAGCTTCCCGGCCGGCGTGATCAACGTGATCTACGGTAGCGGTCGCGAGACGGTCAGCGCGCTGATGGCCAGCGGCAAGATCGATATCTTTGCGTTTATCGGCACCAACAAGGCCGCCAGCGATTTGAAGAAACTGCACCCGAAACCGCACCGGCTACGCGCGGCGTTGGGCCTGGATGCAAAGAATCCCGGGATCGTGCTGCCGCAGGTCGACCTGGACAATGCGGTCAACGAAGCCGTCACCGGTTCGCTCTCGTTCAACGGCCAGCGTTGCACCGCGTTGAAGATCCTGTTTGTGCATGAGGATGTGGTCGACAGCTTTATCGAGAAATTCAACCGCAAGCTGGCGACCCTCAAGCCTGGCATGCCGTGGGAAGACGGTGTGTCGCTGACGCCACTGCCCGAGCAGGGCAAGGTGGATTACCTCGGCGGCCTGATGACCGACGCACTGGCCCATGGCGCCAAGGTGGTGAACGAGAATGGCGGCGCCAGCCGTGGCTCGTTTTTCTACCCGGCGGTGCTGTACCCGGTGAACCCGCAGATGCGCGTGTACCACGAGGAGCAGTTCGGCCCGGTGGTGCCGATCGTGCCTTACCGCGACCTGGAGACGGTGATCGACTACGTGCTGGAGTCGGACTTCGGCCAGCAACTGAGTATCTTCGGCACCAGCCCGAGGGAAGTCGGGCGCCTGGTGGACGCGTTCGCCAACCAGGTGGGCCGGATCAACATCAATGCCCAGTGCCAGCGCGGGCCGGACAGTTTCCCGTTCAACGGGCGCAAGAACTCGGCCGAGGGCACGCTGTCGGTACATGATGCGTTGCGGGTGTTTTCGATCCGTACCCTGGTGGCGACCAAGTTCCAGGCGAGCAACAAGGAACTGGTCAGTGACATCCTGCAGGAACGCACGTCGAGCTTTCTGACCACTGACTATATTTTCTGAGCCCGACACCGATCTAAAAATGTGGGAGCGGGCTTGCTCGCGAAAGCGGTGGTTCAGTCGCCGGATGTATTGACTGACACGCCGCCTTCGCGAGCAAGCCCGCTCCCACATTGGAACTGAGTGAAGCCTGAACAACGAGGTTACCCTGATACCAATGAATCTCCCTCTCTTCGCCCGCCGCTTGCTGCGTCCGTTGCTGGACCCGTACCGGCGCTACCGTCACGCCAAGTTGATCCACGCGGTGCGGGTTTCCATTGGGTTGCTCGCAACGATCCTGCTCACCACCGGCATCAACCTGCCCCATGGTGAGTGGGCCTCGGTGACGATGCTGATCGTGATCGGCGGTTTGCAGCACCACGGCAATATCGGCAAGAAAGCCGTCGAGCGCGCCTACGGCACGTTGATCGGCGCCAGCGTCGGTTTGCTGCTGGTGCTGCAACAGGCGTATCTGGGGCAACCGCTGTTGACGTATTTGCTGATGTCGGTGGTGTGCGGGTTCTTTTCCTATCACGCCATCGGCAAGGGCGGATACATCGCGTTGCTGTCGGCCATCACCGTATTTATCGTTGCGGGCCATGGCGATAATCCGATATCGGACGGGTTGTGGCGCACGGTCGACATCCTGATCGGCATCGTCCTGGCCCTGGCGTTTTCCTTCGCCCTGCCGCTGTATGCGGTGTATTCCTGGCGCTACAACCTGGCCAGTGCCTTGCGCGATTGCGCGGCGATTTATAGCCGGATCATCAGCGGCCAATCGGTCACCGATGATGAACACCTCAAGCTGCTGAATCGCCTGAACGCCGCGATGCTGCAACTACGCTCGCTGATGCCATCGGTGTCCAAGGAAGTGCGGATTTCCATGACCGAGCTGGACACCCTGCAGCGGCATTTGCGGATGTGCATCAGCACCCTGGAGATCCTCGGCAACACCCGCCCCGACCCACGGGACAAGGAAGCCCTGGCGCGCATGCAGGTGGCGTTGAAAGCCGAGCACCGGCAGATTCGGGTGCAGTTGATCGGGATGGCGCGGGCGTTGCAATCCGGGGCCACCGACCGGCTGGAACGTCCGAGCACCACGCCGACCCACGAACAGACCTTTGAAGTGCCGGTGGTCAACGCGTTGGACGGTTACCGGTTATTGACCCTGCAACTGGCAGCCAATATTGACGCCATGCGCCAGCGCCTGGCCAAGAGCGCCAGCCACTGGAAAATCTGATCAGCCCCGGTGCAGCGCCTGTATCAACAGCTGCTGCAACGCCTGTAACCGGGGCTCGGGGCTGTCCTCGGCAAAGCGCAACACGTTCGCCACTTCGGGCAGCGGCATCTGCTGGTCGAAGGGGCGATACACTTCCACGCGCTTGTCGAGATGGTCACTGCTGAGCAGGCCGATGCCCAACCCGGCGGCGATGGCCGATACCACACCCTCCACCGACCCACATTCCACCACCACCTGCCAGCGAATGCCCAAGGCGCTCAGGCCTTCCTGGGCCAGTTGCCGGTAAAAACAGCCGGGGCCGAAGGTGATCAGCCGCACGCATTCGTCAGGCGCAGGCTGCCAGCCTGGCCGGGCGCACCAGTGCACCTGTTCGGTCCACAGCAATTGGTCCCGCGCTTCGATACGCGGGATAAAATCCTGATGCAGCGCCAGGTCCAGCTCACGGTCCACCAGGGCCTGGCGAAGCACGTGGCTCTGCTCCACCACAATTCGCACATCCAGTTGGCGGTGTTGCCGGGAAAACTGGCCGAGCAAGTTCGACAACTCCGCCATCGGCACCTGTTCGGTGGCGCCCAGGCGGATGGAGCCTTGTAACTGCACCGGATTGAAATGCGCCAGCGCTGCATCGTGGGCCTCGATGATGCGCCGGGCGTGGACGAGCAACTGCGCGCCATCATCACTGGCCACCAGGCGCTGGCCCTCGCGCTGGATTAACGGCCGCTCGAGTTGTTTCTCCAGGCGCTTGATCTTCCAGCTGACCGCCGACTGGCTGAGGTTCAAACGCTCGGCCGCCCGGGTGACACTACCGGTTTCGACCACAGTTTGCAGGGCACGCAGCACATCGATGGGCAGTCGCTGGTTCATGATCAGACCTATGACAAAAACAGGATTAGCAGAGAGTAAGTTGTCATTGGCGTCATGACCAGCCGGGCTTTAGGGTAAAGCCTTAATCAACGGCGAGGACCTGTCATGACTGCCCTGCTTAACGAAACCGCACTGATCAACGGTTGGCGCATCGCCACTGGCCGCCATGGCGAGGGGCTGCCGGTGCTGTTGCTGCACGGCACACCCGCCCATTCCATCATCTGGCGCAAGGTGGTGCCGCGTCTGACTGCCGCCGGCATGCAGGTCCATTTGTTTGACCTGTTGGGTTTCGGCGCTTCGGAGCGTCCACTCCAGGGGGATACTTCGGTGGCTGTACAAAGCCGCTTGATCGGCGATTTGCTGGACCACTGGGGGCTCGAGCGTGTGCACCTGGTGGGCCATGACATCGGCGGCGTCAACGCGCTGCTGTTTGCCCTTGACCACCCGCAGCGGGTGCACTCATTGACGGTCGCCGACGCCCCCAGCTATGACTCGTGGCCATCGCCCACTTGGCGCGGGATTCATCAGCGGTTTGCCGAACATGCACGCATGGCACCGGATGAACACCGCGCGTTGATGATCCGACAACTGGCCATGGCGGTGTTCGACAAGAGCGTGATGCAGGGCGCGCTGCTGGAGGAATACCTGGCGCCGATCAGTGGCGTGATCGGTCAGCCAGCGTTCTACCAGCATCAGGTGGCGCATTACGACTCGCGGTATACCGCCGATTTTGCGCAGCGCCTGCCGGGCATGGATTTGCCGGTGCAGATTTTATGGGGCGCTGAAGATGAATGGCAGCCGCTGGCTTATGCACATCGCCTGCGAAACGACATTCGTGGGGCCGTGCTGCAGGTGGTGGAAAACGCCGGGCACTTTCTGATGGAGGATGCGCCGGAACGGGTGAGTGAGTACCTTGTAGACTTTATCGGCCAGGTTCACAGTAAACGCTGACTGCCATTTGTCGGGATTACACAAGCCAATAGACTTCACACTTTCTCTTACATATTTTTCACGTTTTATTCACATCCAGAGACGTAGGGTAAAGCCTCATCCGTTACAAACGTTGTAGTTAAAAACCCGCCGCCCCAGCGGGTTTTTTTTGCCCGGGATTTGAGTGGCCACACGGTTTCTGGAGAGAGGAGTCGAAGCAAACCGGCTCATTGCGAGCCGGTCTTGATGGGTCAACGAGCCACCTTGTTGACAGGCGACGCCGCTTGCTCACGTATCGCGCGCTGGGTATCGAGCACCCGCGCCAGGGCCGTTTCGGCTTCAGGACTTTGCTGCGGCACACGAATCGCCGCCGACACCAGGGTAATCAGCTTGGCCATGACCTCGGCATCCGTGGCCGGGCGTCCCAGGCTCATGGAGTTCATCAGCAAACGCAGCTCGGTACCGGCCATCACCCCGGAGATCGCCTTGAGGGCAAATTGCAGGCGCACCCCGAGCTCGTTGCGCGGCAAGTCCGGAAGCGCCAGTGCGAAGGCTTCGAAGAAGCGCTGGAACACCGGCTGGTAATGCACCTTGAGGTATTCCTGGATAAACGGCGACGTGTCGCTGTACACCCGCCCCAGGAACCGGATGAATGAACGCCCTTCCCCGCTGGCCGGGTCGCTGCGTTCCAGGCCCATGGCCGGGGCGAACAGCACCCCGAGCAAGGTGTCGCAATCCAGCGGGCCGTCGGATTCGGCTTCGCACCGGGCGAGCAACTCCAGGCGCTGCTCGTTGAGCGGCTCCAGGCGCTGCATCAGCAGGGTTTTCATCAGGGAGTCCTTGTCCCCGAAGTGGTAATTCACCGCAGCGAGATTGACCTGGGCCCTCTCGGTTATCTGCCGCAACAAAACAGCGTCATAGCCGTATTTGATGAAAAGAGCCTCTGTCGCATCCAGCAATCGGGTCTTGGTAACGTTTGGAGCGCTGAGTTTCTTCGCGACCATAGGGGTTGGGGTTCCACTGCGGAAATATTGTTTTAAAAATTAATTTGATTTTTTATACCGGGGCCGCTGCCTGAAAGCAAGTAGTGACACAGCGCCATACTATTCAAAGCCAACAGCAACGGGCTCATTGAGGGTAGCTGATGGATTTTTGCAGTGCCGGAAACGTCCCTTTGAAGAATCGTTTCAAAGGGTAAAACCGCTCTATATCCATGGCTGGCGGAACGGCTGGATCGCGGTTAGTATTCAAACAATATTTTAAAAACAAGAAATAAAACCAGTCCGTGACGTGTACCAGGCAGCTCCTGAACTTGTTACAAGGATTTTCGGGGGAAGCACGGCGCTGTCGAGGCTGCAGGCGTAGTCATGATGACAGATACCCCCGCGCACCCAGGCTTTATCTCCTTGCAAGGCATCGGCAAAAGCTATCAGCTGGCCGGTCAACACCTGTCGATTCTCAATGATGTATGCCTGGCCATCGAAACCGGTGACAGCTGCGGCATCCTCGGCGCCTCCGGCTCCGGCAAAAGTACCCTGCTCAATATTCTCGGCCTGCTGGATTTGCCCGACTGCGGCCAGTACCGCTTTGCCGGCCATGACATCTTCAGCGCCAGCCCCGATCAATTGGCGGCGATCCGCAATCAGCAGATCGGTTTCGTCTTCCAGAGTTTCAACCTGCTGCCACGCCTCAGTGCCCTGGACAACGTCGCCCTGCCCCTGAGCTACCGCGGCGTGTCACGCCACGACTCGGTGGAACAGGCCCTGCGCATGCTCGACCAGGTGGGCCTGGCCGAGCGCGCCCACCATCGCCCGGCCGACCTTTCCGGCGGCCAGCGCCAACGGGTCGCCATCGCCCGGGCATTGGTCGGCAATCCGTCGGTGATCCTCGCCGACGAACCCACCGGCAACCTCGACAGCACCACCGCCCAGGAGATCATGGACCTGTTGCTGGCGCTCAACCGCGAGCAGCAGGTGACGCTGATCATCGTCACCCACGACCCGCACATTGCCGAACGCCTGAATCGCAAGATCCTGGTGCGCAATGGCGTGGTGCAAGAGGCCGGGCGCCTATGAGCCTGCGGGTCGAACAAAGCCTGAGCCAGTTGCTGTACGAGGCGTTTGTCAGCCTGCGCACCCTGGGCAAGCGCTCGATCCTGGCCTTGCTGGGCATCGTCATCGGCAGTTCCTCGGTGGTGGCGCTGATCAATATCGGGCACAACGCCGCCGAAGACGCGGCGATGATTTTCAAGGACATGGGCACCGACACCCTGGTGGCGCAATTCCCGCCCAGGGGTGCCAGCACTGCGCAAATGCCCGCCAGCCTGGACCTGGAAGCCGTGCGCCGCAGCGTTCCCGGCATTGCCCATATCGGTGCGGTCTCGCTGTTCAGCGGGCCAGTGGTGTTCCATGGCCGTACCTGGAACGCAAGCCTCGTCGGCAGTACGCCGGACCTCAAGGATGCCATGCGCCTGTCGGTGCGCGACGGGCGCTTCCTGTCGAGTTTCGATGCTGGGGAAACCTATGCGGTCGTCGGTGACCAGGTCGTCCAGGCCTTGAGCGTGCCCGGCGACCCGCTGCAACTGGGCGACCGGGTACGTATCAACGATTACCTGTTCCTGATCGTGGGCATTCTGCACAGCCAGCCCCGGGCAATGCTGATTCCCGTACAGGCCAACGAATCGCTGTTCGTCCCCGCCCCGGGCATGCGCCGGATCTACGCCAGCCCGCAAATCGGCAACGTGATCATCCGTGCCACCCCCGGCCAGGATATGGAACGCCTCGCCCAGGACTCAGCCGTGGCACTGCGAGCCCAGCTCACCGACCACGATGTCGACATTCAGGTACCCCAGCAAATGATCGATGGCATGACCCGCCAAAGCCGGACCTTCGCCTACCTGCTGCTGGCCCTGGGCGCGATCTCCCTGGTGGGCGGCGGCGTCGGCGTGATGAACGTGATGCTGATGAACGTCTCGGAGCGGCGCCGGGAAATCGGGATTCGCATGGCCCTCGGGGCGCGCCAGCGCGACATTCGCAACCTGTTCCTGCTGGAAGCCGTGACCCTGACCGCCGTGGGTGCGGTATGCGGCGCGGTACTGGGCATGACCGCCGCGTACCTGTATGCCAGGCTGTCCGGCTGGC
Organism: Pseudomonas sp. F9001; assembly: GCF_013385435.1. Classification (NCBI taxonomy): domain Bacteria; kingdom Pseudomonadati; phylum Pseudomonadota; class Gammaproteobacteria; order Pseudomonadales; family Pseudomonadaceae; genus Pseudomonas; species Pseudomonas sp. F9001. Next base: position 48,702 of record NZ_JACAPX010000023.1, on the reverse strand, counting down.
AGTTTTCCCTGGCGGTGGCCGCGCTGCCGCTCGGGGTCGGCAGCACGTTGCTGGTGGGGCTGTTTTTCGGAATCTATCCGGCGGTGTCGGCTTCGCGGCTGCAGCCGGTGGAGGCCCTGCGCGATGAATAAACGGCTGCTGTTGTTGACCGCCTTGGTAAGCCTGCACAGCGTGGCCGCCGACGTGGTGATTCGCCCCTCCGCACCCAGTACCACCCGCAGTGGCTATGAACGCAGCGTGTCGCTGAATGCCCAGTCCACCACCCTGACCCTGGGGGATGCGGTGTACCTGGGCCTGCGCAACAACCCGGCGATTCGCAGCGCCTACCTGCAACGGGTGGCGCAGAAATTCGACCTGCGGGTAGCTGAAGACACGTTCAACCCCAAGCTGACCCTTAACAGCTACTACCGCGCCACCAAGGGCACCGACGACAGCGCCCGCAACGCTAACCTCGCGCCTAATGCCACCTTGCTCGGTGAGTACGGCACGCGCCTGAGCATGAACTGGACCCAACAACTGAACAACGCCGATCGCGCCGGGCGCTACCGCAGCGACGGCCTCGACCTGTCAGTGATCCAGCCACTGATGCGCGGTGCCGGCTGGGACGCCACCACCGCCCCGCTGCGCCTGTCACGCCTGTCGGAACAGGCCAACCGCCTGAACCTCAAGGCCAACGTGGCGCAAACCATCAGCAACATCATCGCCACCTACCGCGAGTTGCTGCGGGCCCAGGAACAACTGAGCATCGTGCAGGACGCCCTCAAGCGCTCCGGCACTTTGCTTGAAGTGAACAAGGCACTGATCAGTGCCGGGCGCATGGCCGAGTTCGAGATTGTGCAGACCGAAGCCGATATCGCCACCCAGCAACTGGGGGTGGAAGAAGCCCAGAACCAACTGGACACCAGCCGCCTGGCCCTGCTGCGCCTGCTGGCCCTCGACCTGTCGACACCGATCCGCGCCACCGAGGCCCTTGAAGCCAGGCCCATGGACATCGATAAACGCCAGGCTTTCGTGCTGGCGCAGAACCAGCAGCCGGAATACCTCGCCACCCTGCTCGGCAGCCAGCAGGCCGACCTCAACCTGGTGATCGCCAAGGACTCCGGCCGCTGGCAAGTGGACCTGGTGGCCGGTGCCAACCAGATTCGGGCCGCCACCAATGACGATAACGGCTACAACAGCAACCGGCGCTGGGACAGCTACGCGGGCGTGCAGGTGCAGATTCCCATCGGCGACATCAGCACTCGCCAGGCCGAGGTGCACGCGCGGGTCGATGTGGAAAACCAGGAGATCATCATCGCCGACGCCCGCCAGCAACTGGAGCGCGACGTCAACGATGTGGTGCGCGACCTGGGCACTCGCTGGCGCCAGTATGAAATTTCCCAGCGGGCGGTAGAGTTGTCCAAGCGCAAGATCGAAATCGAACGGGAAAAACTCAGCGCCGGGCGCTCCACGAACTTCCAGGTATTGAGTTTCGAAACCGACCTGCGCAACGCCGAGAACTCGCGGCTCAATGCGCTGATTGCCTATTTGAACGCCCAGACTCAGCTCGACTTGACCTTGGGCATGACGCTGGAAAGTTGGGAAATCGCCCTCAATGACTACTAATAAGAAGCGCCTGTTGGGCGCCGTGTTGATTGTGCTGGTGGCTGGCGTCGGCATTTCGCTGCTCAGCCGTCAAAGCCCGGCCGCCAACCAGCCCGGCAACGCCGACCAGTGGCTGGCGGTGAAGGTCGACCCGCTGGTGCATCAGATCGGCCTGGTGGGCAAGATCGAGCCTGACACCACCATCACCCTCACCGCGCCGTTCGACGGTAATGTGCAGGCCAACCTGGTGGAACAGGGCCAGCGGGTCGAGGCCGGGCAGGTGCTGCTGCGCATGGACCCGGCCACCCTCGAAGTGCAACTGCGCGACGCCCTCTCCGCCCAGCTCAAGGCCCGGCGCACGGTGCAGGAAATGCAGGACTGGGACAGCGGCCAGCAAGTCGGGCGCGCCCGCCGCACCCTGCGCACTGCCGAAATGACCGCCAGCAACACCCAGCGCAAACTCACCGAAAGCGAAAACCTGTTCAAGCGCGGCATCATCCCGCGCAACGAACTCGACGACCTGAAACAGCAGGCCACCCAGCAACAACTCGACCTGACGGCCGCCCGCGCTGAGCTGCAACAGACAGTTGAACAAGGCAAGGGCGAATACCGGCAGATCGCCGATATGGAGCTGACCAACGCCACCGTGAAATATGACGCCCTGCATACCCTGCTCGACGGCAAGGAAGTCAAGGCCCCGTTCTCCGGCATTGTGGTGCCGGCGCCGGGCAGTAATTCATCGACCCAGGGCGGCGGGGGCAATAACGCGCCGGTGCAGGCCGGGAGCAAGGTCAGCCAGGGCCAGGTGCTGTTTGGACTGGCGAATATCGAGAAACTGAAAATCGTCGCCAAGGTGTCGGAGCTGGACATCAACCAGTTGCACCAAGGGCAGGCGGTGGAGGTGATGGGCGACGGGTTTGATGGGGAACGGCTGACGGGCTCGGTCAGCGTGGTCAGTGGCTTGGCGATTGCCAGCGACAGCCAGGGTAGCGCGCAGTTTCCGGTGACCCTGTCGATTCCCAAGCTGACCCCGCAACAGTTGCAACGGGTAAGGTTGGGGATGAGTGCGCGGTTGACCATTGTGACCTACAACAATGACCAGGCGATTGTCGTACCGGCCCAGGCGATCAGTCGCGGGGATGGGGTGATGACGGTGGAATATCGGGCAGCGATGGATAAACCGGTGGAGCGGGTGACGGTGACCACCGGGCAGTCGACGGCCCAGGGGGTTGAAGTGTTTGGGTTGAAGCCCGGGTTTGTGAAGGTCGGTCCATGAACCCGACCTGTAGGAGCTGGCTTGCCTGCGATAGCAATCTCTCAGATGATAAAGATGCAGCTGACCCACCGCTATCGCAGGCAAGCCAGCTCCCACATTAGATTTAGAGGTGTGCCAACCTCGCGGCCAGCGCCTTGGCCTGAATCGCGACATCCGTCACTGCGGTACTTTCCCACCACATCCCGCGCAACGGCGGGCCCATGGCAAACAGCCGCCGGCTGACATTCCCGTGGGCATCCAGCACCGCCCCCGACACATCCGCCGCAATCCCCAACGCCAACGGCCCGGGCTGAATCAGCCCGCGCTTGAGCAACTGCCTGGGCAACGGCCGGGCCACGCGCCGCCAGTCATATTCAATCCCGCTGGAGTTGATCAGCGCTGCCCCCGACACCTGCACCACATCCTGCTCTCCACGATGACGCAGGCGGATCGTCACCTCACCTTGCGAAGGCACCAGCCCCTTGTACGAAGCCGCCCGGATCCGCAGCCGCCCTTCCCCATGCAACCGCGCCACCAACTCGGCACTCAACGGCGGCGAACGGTGGTGGTGGCTTTCCCACCAGGGCCGCACATGCCGCACGAACTGACGTTTCTCGCCCTCGCTGGCCTGGCTCCACAACCGCCCGATGTTGGCACGCACGGTGTCCAGCGGCGCTTGCCAGTCAATCCCCTGCTCCAGCGCGAGCCGGCATTGGCGCCGCACCTCCCGCAGCAATTGCCGGGGGCTGCGCAGGCTGTGGTCTTCTCCCAGGAAGTCGACCCAGGCCGGCGGCTGCCGACGGACATGGGGCAACAGGCCGTGGCGCGAAAAAATCTCGATGGGCCCGCGATGGCCGGCCTGTTCCAGGGACACCACGGCGTCCACCATGGTCAGCCCGGAACCGATGATCAGCACGGTGGATTGCGGGTCCAGTTGGGTCATGGCCGGTACATCCCACGGGTCGACGGCAGCGGCATTCAAGCCGCTGGATTCGGTCTGTGGCGTGCGTGCCGCCGGGAACATGCCGGTGGCCAATACCGCACAGGCACCGCGCAGTTGCTGGCCGTCGCTCAAGGTCAGCCGCGTGGCGTGTTCATCCACCTCAAGGTCTGTCACCTCGGCGCGAATGTGCTCGACGGTCGACGCGGAGATCGCCTTGGCCTCGGCCAGCCGCTGCTGCGCGTACAGGCCAAAAATCCCGCGGGGCGGAAACAGTTCGCTGATGGGCACGTGCTGCTGGTCCGACTCGGGCCAGCCGCCGCCGGCGATGTAGGCGGTCAGCCACTGGGTCAGGTCATCGGCGTTGTCCGGGTCGACGCTCATGCGCGCGGCGTTGCCGTTCAAGGTGTGCCCAAGCTCTACCGCACTGTAGGCCTCGCCGCGCCCCAGTTCCTGGCGCGGCTCGATCACCAGGATCTGCCGCGTGCCCGGCAGGCGCAGCAACTGCACCGCCAGCATCGTCCCGCTCAGGCCGCCGCCGACAATCAGCACATCGGCGTTGCGAATGGCGCTCGTCGCCTGTCCGCGTTCGGTTTCACTCATGAAATTGCGCCCTTACTGTCTGCCTGAATGGTTGTGGTAAAAATCGCCCCGTGCAGTATCCAGCACATCGACCCGGGACGCCTAGTTCAGCGCGACTGCGGGAAGCCCAGGCTCTGGCCGCTAATCAGCCATTGCTCCAGCACCGTCGCCAGGCCGCCTTGCCAGTGGGTGCTTTCCCCGCTCCACAATTCGGTCTTGCCCGAAGGCTGCCACCAGCGACAGAGCCGTTGTGAGGTGTCCACAGGGTCGATCCGTCGCACCATCGCCAACGGCTGGAGCCCAGGGACATACGCGTGGGTAGGCCGGATGCGCCACACTTGTTGCTGCAGGGCAGCGGGCTCGAGGTCATCCGCCAGGGTCAGGATCTGGCCACCGATCACCTGGGCGGCCAGGGCCAGCAGCAATAGGCCGGGTTCGAAGGCACCGCTGAGGGCCAGCCGCGACTGCTCGGTAAAGCCCTGCTGACGCAAGCCATCAGCCAGGCGCTCGACATCCCGCAACGCATCGATCCACCGCCAGGCATACCACTGGCCGTCACGCTTGTGGCGCAGGGCGCTGTGCAACGGGGTCACCTGTGCCCAATGGCGCAACTGCGCCAACGCCTCGGGCAACACCGTAACCCGTTCGGCGGGCCATTCCACATCCAGCGCAAGTTCAAGTTCATGCACGCTCATAGGGTGATGCTCCTATTGGTGAAACAAGCATGCGGTGGTCCGCTGGCCGGATTTATGTGGGCGGCGGTGGGACGGCTCGACTCGCTCGCGAAAACGGTGCGTCAGGCAACATCAATGCTGAATGTCAGTCCGCATTCGCGAGCAAGCCCGCTCTCACATTTGTTTTATGTACACCCGACAAATCACGATAGCTGGCCCCCGGATGGTTGTCCGCCAACCGCGCGCCGTCCCCAAACAATTTCTCCCGCAGGGTGCCCTGGGCATATTCGGTCTTGTACACGCCGCGCTTCTGCAACTCCGGCACCAGTAACTCGACCGCGTCGATAAAGGTCTCGTGGGTCAGTGCATAGGCCAGGTTGAAGCCGTCCACATCGGTCTCTTCAACCCATTCCTGCAACAGATCGGCCACGGTTTCCGGGCCGCCGACGAACAACGGGCCGAAGCCGCCGATGCCCACCCAGTCTGCCAGTTCATTCGGGGTCCAGACCTTGTTCGGGTCGGCAGTGGAGAAGGCTTCCACCGCCGATTGAATGGCGTTGGTATGCACATGCTTGAGGGGTTCATCGGGCTTGAACTGGCTGAAGTCGATGCCGGTCCAGCCGGAGATCAGGGCCATCGCGCCTTCGTAGCTGACATAGGATTTGTATTCGTCGAATTTGGCCTTGGCCTTGGCATCGGTCTCGCCAACGATCACCGTCTGCAAGTTGAAGATCAGGATTTTCTTCGGGTCACGCCCCGCCTCGGCCGCACGGCGGCGGATATCGGCAACGGTTTTCTTCAGCAGCACTTTCGACGGTGCGGCAACGAACACGCATTCGGCCTGTTCGGCGGCGAACTGTTTGCCACGGCTCGACGCCCCGGCCTGGTACAGCACCGGCGTGCGTTGTGGCGACGGTTCGCACAGGTGAATGCCGGGCACCTGGAAGTGTTTGCCGACGTGGCGGATCTCGTGGATCTTGCTCGGGTCGCTGAAGATCCGCCGTTCGCGGTCGCGCAACACCGCGCCCTCTTCCCAGCTGCCTTCCCAGAGCTTGTAGCAAACCTCCAGGTATTCCTCGGCGTAGTCGTAGCGCGCATCGTGTTCGGTCTGGGCTTTCTGGCCGAGGTTCTTCGCGCCGCTTTCCAGGTACGAGGTGACGATGTTCCAGCCGACGCGGCCCTTGGTCAGGTGGTCGAGGGTGGAAAGGCGCCGGGCGAACGGGTACGGGTGTTCGAAGGACAGTGAAGCGGTGAGGCCAAAACCCAGGTGTTCGGTGACCAGCGCCATGGGTGCGATCAGCGACAGCGGGTCGTTGACCGGCACCTGGGTCGCCTGGCGAATCGCTGCGTCACCGTTGCCGTTATAGACGTCGTAGATGCCCAGCACGTCGGCGATGAACAGGCCGTCGAACTTGCCGCGCTCGAGAATTTTTGCCAGGTCGGTCCAATATTCCAGGTCCTTGTACTGCCATGAGCGGTCACGCGGGTGGGCCCACAGGCCCGGCGACTGGTGGCCGACACAGTTCATGTCGAAGGCATTCAAACGGATTTCACGAGGCATTAAACGTTACTCCGGGGGGCGACACCGTTGAGGTGGTAGTTGCCGACAATCTGGTATTTCCAGCGCAGGGGATCATCAAGGGTCGGCGGCAGCGCAGTACGCTGGCCGGTGAGTTCGAATTCGGCGTTGCTGACAGCGATGAGGGCCTCGGCAGCCGCTATCTGGGCTTCTGTGAGGGCCACCGGGCCTGGGTGGGTTTCGGCACGCTCAAACAAAGCAGCCGCTACCTCCACGCGAATCTGCAAATCGCCAAAGCGGCTGATCACGTAGGGGTCATCACTTTTCTCGACAAAGCGCCGGGTGCTTTCCAGCAGTTGGCGCGCCTGATTCAGTGCGGTCATGGATGCAGCTCCTCAGTTCCAGGCATGGCGTGCGGGCTTGACGCCGTTGAGCACGAAGTTGCCGATCAGGTGGTATTTCCAGCGGGCCGGGTCGTGCAGGGTGTGGGTACGTGCGTTGCGCCAGAAGCGGTCGAGGTTGTGCTTGCCGGACACCGAGCGGGTGCCGGCCAGTTCGAAGAGTTTGCTGCTGGCGAGCAAGGCGGTTTCCGCCGACAGCACTTTGGCCTGGGCGACGACCAACGAGGCATTGGCCACGGTGTCTTCGTTGGGGTTGGCCAGGGCCTGGTCGACGGCAATGCCGGCCTTGGCGAGGATCGCTTCGGTGCCGTGGACCCGCCATTCCAGGTCGCCGATGGCGGCGATGGTGAACGGGTCTTGCCAGCCGTGATCCTGCTGGCTGTCGATCCAGGGCCGGGCCTGGCGTGCATGAATCTTGGCTTGTTCCAGGGCCCCGAGGGCGATGCCGGTGTCGACGGCCGCCTGGATGATCTGCGAAATCGGGCCGTTGGCGGTGGGTTGGTCGAAGGCCTGGTGCGCGGGGATCACCGCACTCAGCGGCACCTTCACACCGTCGAGGGTCACGCCGCCGCTGGCGGTGGTGCGCTGGCCGAAGCCGTCCCAGCTGTCGATCACTTGCAGGCCCGGCGCGTCCCGTTCGACAAAGGCGATGAACGCCTGGTCCTTTTCGTTGACGCCCACCGTCGGCACGATATGGGCGAACAGTGCGCCGGTGCAGTAGAACTTCTCGCCGTTGATGTACGCACTGTCGCCGTCAAAGCGCACTTGTGTGTCAAACGTGCCGGCGTTCTTGCTCTTGGCTTCGGAGAAGGCATTGCCGAACCGATAGCCCAGCAGGACCTTGGCGAAGTAGTGCTGCTTTTGCTCCTCGCTGGCGGTTTGCAGGAGGATGTCGACGACGCCCAGGTGGTTCTGCGGAATCTGCCCCAGGGACGGGTCGGCGGCGGAGATCAGCTTGATCACCTCGGCCACCGTCACATAGGACACTTCCGCGCCGCCGTAGGCCTTGGGAATGGTGATGCCCCACAGGCCGCTGGCAGAGAATTCATCCAGCTCGGCCACCGGCAGGCGTCGCTCGCGGTCGCGCACGCCGGCGTCCACGGCAAAACGCTTGGCCAACTCGGTGGCAACCGCAATGGCCTCGGCGTCCGAACGGATGATGTGGGCAGGTTGTAGGGGTTGGGCTGACATGGGCCGACTCCAGGCTCCAGAGAGATACTGGAGTGATTGCAGGAGTCGTGCCCGAATGCAATGTGCAATGAAATCAGCGGGTTGCCGGTATATCAGGGAAATCGTTGGCGGGTCAAAACAGCAAAGTGTCCAACCACTGTTGCGCTGCCAACAGTTGATCATCCGGGAGCAAGGCCCCGTGGTGGCTTTCAATACCGGCGACACTGACTTCGGTATTGAAAGCCAACTCACTACCACTCAGGCGTCGGCAGGACGGTCGTTCACGATATAAAAACTGTGGTCAGAAAGACGCTCGTCATGTCCATCTTGACGCACGCTATATTTTGCCTCCACCACCTCACGGCGGAAGACAATACCGTTCACAACATCTTTGTATTGGTGCTCCAGCGACTCTACCTCGATGTGACCAAACAGCAAGCCGTTCCCCCTGACCGTCCACCTGATTGTTTGCCCAATGGCCAGGCCCGGGTACGCGGGAATAATGATCGAGGCTTGCCCACCCTGCATCTCGGGATAATTCACATGGTTCCCGTGAGAGGGATTAATGCGTGGACGGGGAAGCAAGTCACTACTCTTGATGTGCTTTGAGTCTTGCGCTGTCATCAGTGTGCTCTCCATTTAGTGAAGCCAACTGCCCCTTCCGCCCGCGCTCCGATTGAGCCAGTTCTCTGAGCAGTAACTCCCACACTAGATTCAATCCAACGCTGATGTAAGCTGTGAAATCTGACAGTTGACAACACTCAAAGCCAAGAGTCTTAAATCACCACGTTGCGCACAAACCGCACCGCCACGTCGCCGTCATTGCGATAGGCGTGAAGGTAGCGGCTGGCGAACATCAGGAACTCACCGGTGGCGACGTTTTTTTCCTCATCCCCCAGCACCAGCGTCAGGGTGCCTTCGAACACAAACAACTGCACGCTCCAACCCTCGGGGTCCGGTTCAGGCATGTAGCGATCGCCGGGCTCCAGGCGCATCTCCCATAGTTCCACCTCGCGACGCGCGGTGGCCTTGGCCAGCAGCACGGCTTTGCTGCCGGGGATGTCACCGGCCCAGGCCAGTTCGTTGATACGGCTGTGATCAGCGGCATCCGGGGCCTGGATCAAGTCGCTGAAGGCCACGTCCAGGGCTTCGGCCACCCGGTCGAGGGTCGACAGGCTGACGTTTTTCTCCCCCGCCTCGATTGCCACCAGCATGCGCCGGCTGACGCCGGATTTTTCGGACAGCGCCGTCTGGCTCAACTCAGCCGCATGGCGCAGGCGCCGAACGTTCTGGCTGACGTGTTGCAGGACCGAGGCCCGTTGCGGATTTTCTTTGTGCACTATATTGCTCACAGGGTGGGGTTGCGCAGTATACTGCCCAGCTTGCGGCGCATTGTGCGGTCCGCGCCCTTCCTGTGCAAGACCGAGCCGCCATGACCACCTCCCCATTGTTTTCCCGTTTCAGCAAAGCCGAATGTGTATTGGTGGTGATCACCATGTTTTGGGGCGGCACCTTTTTGCTGGTGCAGCACGCCATGGTGGTCAGCGGCCCGATGTTTTTCGTCGGCCTGCGTTTTGCTGCAGCGGCGCTCATCGTCGGGGCGTTCTCATTCCGCAGCCTGCGGAACCTGACGCTGTTTGAATTGAAGGCTGGCTGCTTTATCGGTGTGGCGATCATGTTCGGCTACGGTTTGCAGACCATTGGCTTGCAGACGATCCTGAGCAGCCAGTCGGCATTTATTACTGCGCTGTATGTGCCATTCGTACCGCTGCTGCAATGGCTGGTACTGGGACGGCGGCCGGGGTTGATGCCGAGCATCGGCATCATGCTCGCGTTTACCGGGCTGATGCTGCTGACCGGCCCGGCCGGGGCATCATTGAATTTCAGCCCCGGTGAAATCGCCACGTTGATCGGTGCGGTAGCAATTGCCGCCGAGATCATCCTGATCAGCGCCTTTGCCGGGCAGGTGGATGTACGCCGGGTAACGGTGGTGCAACTGGCCACGGCGTCGGTGCTGTCGTTCCTGATGGTGGTGCCGATGGGCGAGGCGCTGCCGGGGTTTTCCTGGTTGCTGCTGTTCAGCGCGGTGGGCCTGGGGCTGACCAGCGCGGTGATTCAGGTGGCGATGAACTGGGCGCAGAAAAGCGTCTCGCCGACTCGCGCCACGCTGATTTATGCCGGGGAGCCGGTGTGGGCCGGCGTAGTCGGGCGGATTGCCGGGGAGCGCTTCCCGCCGATTGCCATGGTGGGCGCGGCGTTGATCGTGGCGGCGGTGATTGTCAGTGAGATGAAAACCCGCCGGCAGCGGCTCGCCGAGCCCCAGGCCGAACTGGAACATGAAAACCAGGGTTAAGCGGCCTCAGAGGCGCAACTCACCGTCCAGGTTGATGGCCTGCAGGAACGCCTCGTCATGGGACACCACGATCAGCGCGCCCTGGTACTGATTGAGCATTTGCTCCAGGGCAATCCGGCTGGGCAAGTCCAGATGGTTGTCGGGTTCGTCCAGCAACAACAATTGCGGCGGATGCTCGGCGTAGAGCTGTGCGGCCAGGGCAATTTTCAGACGCTCGCCGCCGCTCAGTTGGCGCGTATCGAGGACCGCCCGGTCGGCATCGATGCCCATTTGCGCCAGCCGTGTACGCGCTTCGCTTTGCGCCAGTAGCGGATTACTTTCGTAAAGCCATTGCACCGCCGTGCGCTCGGGGTGCTCCAGCCCGGCGTGTTGGTCCAGCCAGCCGATATGGCAACTGCGCGCCAACTCACCGGCAGCCACCGGCAACTGGCCGGCAATCACCCGCAGCAGGGTCGACTTGCCACTGCCATTGGCTCCCAGGATCGCCATGCGCATCGGGCCGGTCAGGGTGAGATTGATCGGTGCGCGGCTGCCAAACGGCAGCACCACCTCGTTGAGTTGCAACACCAGCTTGCCCTGGGGCACCACGCTTTCCGGCGACAGCATCATGCGCTGGATCTCGGGCGCACACCGCGCACGCGCCTCGGCGATCCGCTGCTGTTGCTGCTCACGCGCCAGCTGCTGATTGAGGCGCAACTTGCCCTGGCTGTTTTCACTGCGCTCTTTCTGGGCGTTGGTGATCAGTTTGGTCTGGTTGCCATCCCGGGCCTGGCGGTCGCCCCGGGCATTGCGGCGCTGCTGACGCTCCATCTGGATAACCGCTTCACGCTGCTCACGTTTGGCGTGCGCGCGCTCCCCCTGCAACGCCGACTGGAACGCCTGCTGCTCTTGCTCCCGTGTCGCCGCGTAGTGGCTGTAGTTACCGCCGTACACCGCCAAGCCCTTGGGCGACAGTTCGACAATCTCGTCCATGTGCTCCAGCAGCCCGCGATCATGGCTGATCAGCACCAGGCCGCCGGACCAGCGATCAATCTGCTGGGCAAGCTTGTGCTGCTGATCAATGTCCAGGTGGTTGCTGGGCTCATCGAGGATCAACCAGTCTGCCCTCGACAACCAGGCGCCCAGCAAAGCGACGCGCTGGCGTTCGCCGCCACTGAGGGCCGCGGTTGGCGAGTCGGCAGTCAAGTGCCCCAGGCCGATTTGTTCCAGGGCCGCCGCCAGTCGAGGCGCGCAATCCCATTGATCAACGGCCAGTGCATGGTCGTGTTCGTCCACGCTGCCCTCGGCGATGCGCGCCAACGCCGCCAGCACTTGGTCGACACCCGCCAGCGCCGCCACGCTGGGATAGTGTTCGGGCTCCAGCAGTTGCGTCACCGCGTACACACTGCCCTCACGGCGCACATGCCCGCGGGTGGGCTGCAGGGTGCCGGCGAGCATTGCGCCCAGCAAGGACTTGCCAGTCCCGTTGGCCCCCACGAGGCCGGTCGCCCGGGCGCTGAAGGCATGGTTCAGGTTGTCGAACAGGCTGCGTCCATCCGGCAGGCTGCAGGCGACATGGTCAAGGTGGAGCAATCGCTGGGTCATCACACGTCCTTATGCAACAGGCTGAAAAAAACCTTTGAACAGCATACCTGTCCTGGATACGGGCATTGAAACAATGCCAAACAGCCTTTTTCAGCCTACCTTGTAGGATCCTGCCACATCTTGCCGTTTGGTGATCAAGATTCCGGCACGTATGATGCATCCCAAACTCCCGCAGATTAGAAGCCTATGTCCCTGATAGTTCTACTGCTTCTGCCTTTTATCGGCAGCTGTCTGGCGGCCTTGCTGCCGCACAACGCACGCAACACAGAGTCCCTGCTGGCCGGCCTTGTGGCCCTGGTCGGGACGGTTCAAGTCGCCCTGCTGTACCCCCAGATCGCCCATGGTGGCGTGATACGTGAAGAATTCATGTGGTTGCCCAGCCTCGGGCTGAACTTCGTATTGCGCATGGACGGTTTTGCCTGGTTGTTCTCGATGCTGGTGCTGGGCATCGGGACCCTGGTGTCGCTGTACGCCCGGTATTACATGTCGCCGGAAGACCCGGTGCCGCGCTTCTTCGCGTTTTTCCTGGCCTTCATGGGTGCGATGCTCGGCCTGGTGATCTCCGGCAACCTGATCCAGATCGTGTTTTTCTGGGAACTCACCAGCCTGTTCTCGTTCCTGCTGATCGGCTACTGGCACCACCGCGCCGATGCCCGGCGTGGCGCCTATATGGCGCTGATGGTCACCGGCGCAGGCGGCTTGTGCCTGCTGGCGGGGGTGATGCTGCTCGGGCATATCGTCGGCAGCTACGACCTGGACCAGGTCCTGGCTGCCGGTGATCAGATCCGTGCCCATTCGTTGTACCCGATCATGCTCGCCCTGGTGCTGATCGGCGCCCTGAGCAAAAGCGCGCAATTCCCCTTCCACTTCTGGCTGCCCCACGCCATGGCTGCACCGACGCCGGTGTCGGCCTACCTGCACTCGGCAACGATGGTGAAGGCCGGCGTGTTCCTGCTGGCCCGCCTGTGGCCGTCGCTGTCCGGCAGCGAAGAGTGGTTCTGGATTGTCGGCGGTGCCGGCGCCATTACCCTGCTGCTCGGCGCTTATTGCGCCATGTTCCAGAACGATCTCAAGGGCCTGCTGGCCTACTCCACCATCAGCCACCTCGGGCTGATCACCTTGCTGCTGGGCCTCAACAGCCCGCTGGCCGCTGTCGCCGCCGTATTCCATATCCTTAACCACGCCACTTTCAAGGCGTCGCTGTTCATGGCGGCGGGGATCATCGACCACGAAAGCGGCACCCGTGACATCCGCAAGCTCAGCGGCCTGTTCAAGCTGATTCCGTTTACCGCCACCCTGGCGATGGTCGCCAGTGCGTCCATGGCCGGCGTGCCGCTGCTCAACGGTTTCCTGTCCAAGGAAATGTTCTTCGCCGAGACCGTGTTCATCTCCGCCACCGCCTGGGTGGAAATCGCCCTGCCGGTCATCGCCACCATCGCCGGTACCTTCAGCGTGGCCTATGCCCTGCGCTTTACCGTGGATGTGTTCTTCGGCCCCAAGGCCACCAACCTGCCCCACACCCCGCACGAGCCGCCACGCTGGATGCGTGCGCCGGTGGAGTTGCTGGTGTTTACCTGCCTGCTGGTGGGGATTTTCCCGGCCCAGGTGGTCGGTTCGATCCTCGCCGCAGCGGCCCTGCCAGTAGTCGGCGGCGAACTGCCGGAATACAGCCTCGCCATCTGGCACGGCTGGAACGCGCCGATGATCATGAGCCTGGTGGCCATGTCCGGCGGCGTGGTGCTCTATCTGCTGCTGCGCAAGCAACTCAAGCTGGGCCGTTTCAAATACCCGCCGATCATCAGCTACTTCAACGGCAAGCGCGGCTTCGAGCGCTGCCTGGTGGTGATGATGCGCGGGGTGCGCAAGATCGAAAAACGCATCAGCACCAAGCGCCTGCAAACCCAGCTGTTCCTGCTGGTGCTGGCGGCGGTGATCGCCGGGTTGATCCCGATGCTCTACAGCGGCATCAGTTGGGGCGACCGGCCGAAGATCCCGGGCTCCATCGTGTTCGTCACCCTGTGGCTGCTGGCAATCGCCTGCGCCCTGGGCGCCGCCTGGCAAGCCAAGTATCACCGGCTGGCAGCCCTGACCATGGTCAGCGTGTGCGGGATGGTGACCTGCGTGACCTTCGTCTGGTTCTCGGCGCCAGACCTGGCGCTGACGCAACTGGTGGTGGAAGTGGTCACCACCGTGCTGATCCTGCTGGGCCTGCGCTGGCTGCCACGGCGGATCGAAGAAGTTTCCCCACTGCCCAGCTCGCTGCGCAAGGCACGCATCCGCCGCCTGCGGGACTTCCTCCTGTCCACCGTGGTCGGTGGCGGCATGGCGCTGCTCTCCTACGCGATGCTGACCCGCCAGACGCCCAACGACATCTCCTCCTTCTACCTCAGCCGTGCCCTGCCAGAAGGCGGTGGCAGCAATGTGGTGAACGTGATGCTGGTGGACTTCCGGGGCTTCGACACCCTGGGAGAAATCACCGTGCTCGGCGCCGTGGCGCTGACCGTCTACGCCCTGCTGCGCCGCTTCCGCCCGTCGAAGGAAAGCATGGAACTGCCCGCGCAACAGCGCCAACTGGCACCCGACGTGGCCACCGACCTGATCAACCCGCGCCAGGCCAGCGACACCGCCCTGGGCTTCATGATGGTGCCGGCGGTGCTGGTGCGCCTGCTGCTGCCGATTGCCCTGGTTGTCTCGTTCTACCTGTTCATGCGTGGGCACAACCAACCGGGCGGCGGGTTTGTCGCCGGTCTGGTGATGTCCGTCGCGTTCATCCTGCAATACATGGTCGCCGGTACCCAGTGGGTCGAGGCGCAGATGAGCCTGCGGCCGATGCGCTGGATGGGTTTTGGCTTGTTGTCGGCAACCCTGACCGGGCTGGGCGCACTGCTCGCCGGCTACCCGTTCCTCACCACGCACACCTGGCACTTCAGCCTGCCGGTGCTCGGGGACATCCACGTCGCCAGCGCGCTGTTCTTCGACGTCGGTGTGTACGCCATGGTGGTCGGCTCGACCTTGCTGATGCTCACCGCCCTGGGCCACCAATCGGTGCGCGCCCATAAACCCAGCAACCAGGCGAAAGCCGTTGCCAGCCCAGGAGGAGCCGCCTGATGGAAGAAGTCATCGCAATTGCCATTGGGGTCCTGGCGGCCTCCGGCGTCTGGCTGATCCTGCGGCCACGGACGTTCCAGGTGGTGATGGGCCTGTGCCTGCTCTCCTACGGGGTCAACCTGTTCATCTTCAGCATGGGCAGCCTGTTTATCGGCAAGGAGCCGATCATCAAGGATGGCGTGCCGCAAGACTTGCTCAACTACACCGATCCGCTGCCCCAGGCCCTGGTGCTGACGGCGATCGTGATCAGCTTCGCCATGACCGCACTGTTCCTGGTGGTGCTGCTGGCATCCCGGGGCCTGACCGGCACTGACCATGTGGACGGCCGGGAGCCCAAGGAATGACCTGGATGAATCAACTGATCATCGCGCCGATCCTGCTGCCGTTGCTGACCGCCGCGCTGATGCTGATGCTCGGCGAGAAGCACCGCCCGCTCAAGGCGCGGATCAACCTGTTCTCCAGCATGGTGGGCCTGGGCATCGCCGTGCTGTTGCTGTACTGGACCCAGAAAGGCGGCCCCGGCTCCATCGGTGTGTACCTGCCGGGCAACTGGCAGGTGCCGTTCGGCATCGTGCTGGTGGTGGACCAACTCTCGGCGATGATGCTGGTGCTCACCGGGATCATTGGCGTCAGCGCCCTGCTGTTCGCCATGGCCCGTTGGGATCGGGCCGGCACCAGTTTCCATGCGCTGTTCCAGATTCAGCTGATGGGCCTGTATGGCGCCTTCCTGACCGCCGACCTGTTCAACCTGTTCGTGTTTTTCGAAGTGCTGCTGGCGGCGTCCTACGGCCTGATGCTCCACGGTTCCGGCCGGGCGCGGGTGTCGGCGGGGCTGCATTACATCTCGATCAACCTGCTGGCCTCGACCTTGTTCCTGATTGGCGCGGCGCTGATCTATGGCGTCACCGGTACCCTGAACTTTGCCGACCTGGCACTGAAAATCCCCCTGGTGCCGGAAGCCGATCGCGGCCTGCTGCATGCCGGTGCGGGCATCCTCGCCGTCGCCTTCCTGGCCAAGGCCGGAATGTGGCCGCTGAACTTCTGGCTGGCGCCTGCCTACTCCTCGGCCAGTGCGCCAGTGGCGGCGATGTTTGCGATCATGACCAAGGTCGGCGTGTACACCGTGCTGCGTCTGTGGAACCTGCTGTTCTCCGGCCAGGCGGGCGCCTCGGCGCTGTTCGGTGGCGACTGGCTGATCTACGGCGGCATGGCGACCATCGTCTGCGCGGCGCTGGCGATGATTGCCGCGCAACGCCTGGAACGCATGGCCAGCCTGAGCATTCTGGTGTCCGCCGGGATCCTGCTGTCGGCGGTGGGTTTTGCCCAGCCAAGCCTGACCGCCGGGGCGCTGTTTTATCTGGTCAGTTCCACCCTGGCGCTGAGCGCGCTGTTCCTGCTGGCCGAATTGATCGAGCGTTCGCGCTCGGCCAACGACATGCCCCTGGACGACGAAATCGAAGCCCTGCCCAAGGCCATGGAATCCCTGCATCCACCGCCCGGCACCAACCTCGACGATGAACAGAAAGCCGTGGTCGGCCAGGTGATTCCCTGGACGGTGGCGTTCCTCGGCCTGAGTTTTATCGCCTGCGCCCTGCTGATCATCGGCATGCCGCCGCTGTCCGGGTTTATCGGCAAGCTCAGCCTGCTCAGCGCCTTGATCAACCCGATGGGCCTGGGCAATGCCATCGACGAACCGGTGCGTCCGGCCGCATGGGGCCTGGTGGCACTGCTGATCTTCTCCGGCCTGGCTTCGCTGATCGCCTTCGCCCGCCTCGGCATCCAGCGCTTCTGGACCCCGGAAGAACGTCCATCGCCGCTGCTGCGCCGCTTCGAATGCGTGCCGATTTTCTTCCTGCTGGGCCTGAGCATCGCCCTGACGTTCAAGGCCGAGCCGCTGATGCGCTATACCCAGGCGGCCGCCGAGAGCCTGAACAACCCGGAACACTATGTGATGGCGGTCATGGCGACGCGTCCGGTGCCGAGCCCTGAAGCCAAGGCCGCCGCCCTGGAGGTGCAGCCATGAAGCGCCTGTTCCCTGCCCCGTGGCTGTCATTGGCATTGTGGTTGTTGTGGCTGGTGCTGAACCTGTCCGTCAGCCCCGGCAACCTGCTGCTGGGGGCAATCCTCGGCTTTGCCGCACCGCTGATGATGGCGCCGCTGCGCCCGCTGCCGATTCGCATCCGCCGCCCGGGGGTGATCATCCGTTTGTTCTTCCTGGTGGGGCGTGACGTGATCATCTCCAACCTCGCCGTGGCC
The DNA here is from genome assembly GCF_013385435.1 of Pseudomonas sp. F9001. Classification (NCBI taxonomy): domain Bacteria; kingdom Pseudomonadati; phylum Pseudomonadota; class Gammaproteobacteria; order Pseudomonadales; family Pseudomonadaceae; genus Pseudomonas; species Pseudomonas sp. F9001. Next base: position 31,276 of record NZ_JACAPX010000023.1, on the reverse strand, counting down.
TGGGGCATCCTGACCTGCGGCTCGCGCCCCCCGCGTTCGCGCTTTATCAAGATCCCCCTGGACCTGCGGGATGCCAACGGCCTGGCCGTGCTGGCGATGATCACCAGCGTGACGCCGGGCACCGTATGGTCGGAACTGGCCCTGGACCGCAGCGTCCTGCTGATTCACGTGTTCGACCTGGATGACGAAGCGCAGTTTATCGAGCACTTCAAACACGCCTACGAACGGCCCCTGATGGAGATCTTCGAATGAGCGCCCTGCTCTCCAATGCGATCCTGTTCAGCCTGTTCCTGTTCTCCCTGGCCATGGTGCTGACCCTGGTGCGCCTGTTCAAAGGCCCGTCGGCCCAGGACCGGGTCCTGGCGCTGGATTACCTGTACATCCTGGCCATGCTGATGATGCTGGTGCTGGGTATTCGGTATGCCAGTGACACGTATTTTGAAGCGGCGCTGTTGATTGCGCTGTTTGGTTTTGTGGGGTCGTTTGCCCTGGCGAAATTCCTGCTGCGTGGGGAGGTGATCGAATGATCAATGTCGATGTGTTGCCGCTGTGGGTTGAAGTGATCGTCGCGGTATTGTTGGTGCTTAGCAGCCTGTTTGCGCTGATTGGGGCGATTGGGTTGTTGCGGATGAAAGACTTCTTCCAGCGCATGCACCCGCCGGCGTTGGCCTCGACCTTGGGCGCCTGGTGTGTGGCGCTGGCCTCGATCATCTACTTTTCGGTGCTCAAGTCCGGGCCGGTGTTGCACGGTTGGTTGATCCCGATCCTGCTGTCGATCACAGTGCCGGTGACCACATTGCTGCTGGCACGCACCGCGTTGTTCCGCAAGCGCATGGCCGGGGATGATGTGCCGGCTGAAGTCAGCAGCCGTCGCACTGACAGTGGCAGCTGATCCCCACAGGCGCCGCAGTGGTGAAATTCGTTCTCCAATAGAATCCATAAAATAGAACCTCAATCGCTAATCCCGGTATCGGGATCACTTTATGAGGTTCTCCCCCATGGCATTCACTCCCCTTGTCCAGGCCCATCTCGACGCGTGGGTTGCCTGCGCCGCTGACTTCGGCCCATTTCTCACGGGCCAGGAAACCACCCTCACCCTCAATGAGCAGCGCAAGGCTTATGAGCAGGTGCTTTGTTCCCATCCGATTCCCGCCGGTGTCAGCTTTTGTGACGTCGATATGGGTGGCGTACCGGGCATGATGGTCGTGCCGGATGGGTTTGAGGGTGACCGGGTGCTGCTTTACATCCACGGCGGTGGTTATGTCGGCGGCAGCCCGCGGGGCTACCTGGGCCTTGCCGGCCACTTCGCAAAACTGCTGGGTGCAAAAGTCTACCTGCCCGACTACCGCCTGGCGCCCGAGCATCCGTTCCCCGTACCTATTGATGACACGTTGCAGGCTTATCGCTGGCTGCTCGACCAGGGCAATGACCCCAGGTCCATCGTGTTCTCGGGCGATTCGGCCGGCGGCGCAATGGTGGTGTCGGTGATGGTCAAGGCCCGCAACGCAGGCCTGCCACTGCCCGCCGGGGGCGCCGCCTTGTCGCCGTGGGCCAACCTGGAACACACCGGCGCCTCCATCGACAACCGTGACGGCCTCGACCCGCAAGCCTCCCGCCTGGGGCTGACGCTGCTTGCAAAAGCGTTTCTCAATGGCGCGCTGCCGAATGATCCCGATGCATCGCCGGTGTTCGCGGACGTCCGGGGATTGCCGCCCATTCTGGTGCAGATCGGCGAAAACGAAGTCATGCTCAGCGACGCCATGCGCCTGGCCACCCACCTGGGGGAAAACCGGGTACGCGTGTCGCTGGAGGTTTGGCCCGGGATGTTTCATGTCTGGCATTTGTTTGCGGCAATCTTGCCCGAAGGCATGCAGGCCGTGGCGAATGCGGCGTTGTTTCTGGACCAGGCAATACGTGGCAGCCGTAGCGCTTGAGGGGTTGCCCAGAGCGCGGGAAAGGTAGCGCTCCTGCCGATAACTATCTGTCACCTGGGGCCCCACCGCTCCACCTACCTTTATCGGACAACGTATCCCGATACAGGTAATGATCATGTATACCCATTCCGATGCACTGACCACGCTGTTTGATTTGCTCAACTCGCTGAATGCGCTGATTTCACATTTGACGAGCCAGCAACAGGCAGCCAAGCAGCGGGGTCTCGAGTTGTATCAACTCGGTGAATTCGAAGAGTGCGAAATCCACCTGACCATCTCCGCCTCGGCCGGCGATGCGCCGTCCCAATACGCCCTGGGCGAAGCCATCCGGCGCCGGGTCGGCAGTGTCGACCCCGAGGCCCAGGCGTGGTACCGCCTGGCCGCTGCCCAGGATCATGTGTACGCCCTGATGCGCCTGGGTGGCGAAACCAACCTGGCCAAGGCCAAGACCCTCGCCCAGGCAGGTGCCGATGCTGGCGACGGCGCAGCGATGCTGCAGCTGTATGAACTGACCAAAGATCGCTCGTGGCTGAGAAAGGCAGGTGATGCCGGCTGCGCCGAGGCCTATTACATTGCGGCGCTGTTGTACGACAAAAACCCGGAGGCCAGTGACAACCGCGACTCCATGCTCAGGTATGCGGCCTTCAAGGGCTTCCCGCCAGCGATGAAGTGGCTGGCCAACATGCAGACCTACTACCGCAACCTCTCCTACCAGCGCATACACCTGGAAAAACGGCTGGCGCTGAATGACCTTGATGGCGTCATGACCTATGCCGGTGCGCTCGGCGGGTTCGATATCGATGAAAGTGGCACCAACCGCTATCACTACCCCGAGAACAAAATCCACGCCTATGGGCTCTACTGGCTGGTCATGGACAGTACCCGGCAAAACCCACGGCACGCCGATGCCGCAGGCTACCTGCAACAACTGGCCAGCGCGCTGACTGCCGAAGAAATGGAAACAGCCAAGGCGTATGGCCGCCAGTGGAAAACCGAGCACCCGGCGCTGTCGGAGTTCAGGTTGACCTACAGCGACCTGAAATGACCGGCGTCTGATGAAGGATTCGAGAGCACATCCGGCAGTTAAGGATTAATTAATCCAAAAACAGCTTGGCTAAGTATTTCCAGGCTGGTACGGTTTAGTGGATTATTTAATCCACTAAACCTCAGGCCTCCCCCATGACAGCTCACACCCCTCGCTTCAACCACAAAGTCGCCCTGGTCACCGGCGGTTCCCGCGGTATCGGCGAAGCGATTGTCCGCCGGCTTTCAATTGAAGGTGCAGCGGTCGCGTTTACCTATTCCTCCTCTGCCGACAAGGCGCAAGCGCTGGTTGGCCTGATCGAAAGCAAGGGCGGAAAAGCCTTGGCGATTCAGGCCGACAGCGCCGATGTGGCGGCAATAGAACGTGCGGTCGCGGCCACTGTCGAGCATTTCGGCGCCTTGAATATCCTGGTCAACAACGCCGGGATCCTGCTGATGGGCACCGTCGACACCTTCAGCCTGGAAGACTTCGACCGAATGTTTGCGGTCAATGTGCGGGCCACGTTTGCGGCGGCCAAGGCCAGCTCGGCGGTGATGCACACGGGTGACCGAATAATCACCGTCGGCAGCGTGGTCGCCCAACGTTCGGGCTTCCCGGGCTCCAGCGTCTATAGCATGACGAAGTCGGCGATCGCCGGTATGATCCGCGGCCTGGCGATTGATTTCGCGCCGCGCGGCATCACCGTCAACAACGTGCAGCCGGGCCCGACCAGCACCGACATGAACCCGGCAGACGGGCCCCATACGGACATGATCAAAAGCCTGATCCCCTTGGGCCGCGTGGGCACCGCCGACGATGTTGCCGGCATGGTTGCTTATCTCGCGTCCGAAGAAGCGGCATTTGTCACCGGCACAAGCATGACCATCGATGGCGGCTACCTGGCCTGAGCCTTCACCTGCAATTTCCCCCGAGGTAACCATGGCAAGACCCAGAGCATTCGACCGCGACCAGGTGCTGCGCGAGGCCATCCGGGTTTTCTGCGACAAGGGTTTTGCCGCGGCCTCGACTGAAGAACTGATGCAGGCCATGGGACTGAGCCGCCAGAGCATGTACAACACCTTTGGCGACAAACGTCAGCTGTACCTGCTGGCGATGGCCGAGTATCAGCGCACCGGCGTCGACGACTTGATCGAGCGCCTGAACCAGGGCCCGACCCCGCTGCAGGCACTGCACGACACCCTGCAATCCTTCGCCACCCGCGCCCTGCGGGAAGGAACGGCGGGTTGCATGGGCGTCAATGCCATCTGCGAGTTCGGCCTGGAAGATGATGAGATCAATCAACTCACCGCCCACAGCGCCGAACGCTTGCGCAATGCATTCGAACAGACGCTGGAGCGTGCGCAGGAACAAGGCGAATTGACCGTCGGCACCGATCGCTCGGGCGCGTGTGATTTTCTGATGGCCACCCTCAGCGGCATGAAAGTCGCCAGCAAGGGCGGCGCCACCACTGAGCAGCTGGAGCGCATTGCGGGTTTTGCACTGCGGGCGCTGAGCGCAAACGCGTGATCAGCCCACTACAGGATCGGCGCGCCAAATCGACCCAATCGTGGCATCCAGTGGTCCAGGATCTGCGCTGACGCCAGGATATGGTGCGCATGCCCGATCAACAGCCGACGCGGCACAAACCCGATATAGCGGGAGTCATCGCTGTTATCGCGATTGTCGCCCAGCATGAAGTAACTGTCGGCAGGCACCACCACCGGGCCGAAATCGCGCAGCGCCCGTACTGTCGGCATGAACTGCACCGTGCGCTGGCTGCTGTTCGCACGCTCCGTCACCTTGATCCCCGGAACTGTTTGGCCAGGCGCGATGGGCTCGCTGATGTCCTGCCCATTACTGTAGGTGGCCGGCGTACCGTTGACCCACAACACCTCGTCGCGCATTTCCAGGGTATCGCCGGGGATACCGACAATGCGTTTGATCAAGCGCGTGCCGTCCTTGGGCGAGGAGAACGTGACGACATCTCCGCGCTGGGGGTTATCCAGTCTCGCCAGGGAAATATCAGTGAGGGGCAATTTGAGGTCGTACGCAACGCGATTGACCAGCACCACATCGCCCTCAAGCAACGTCGGGCGCATGGAACCGGACGGGATGGGATTCCAGTCAGCCAGGGAGGTGCGGAAAACCCCGAAGCACAGCCAGAAAATGATCGCGTAACGGTAGCGGATTAACCAACGGCGCATAGATCCTCGCAATACGAAAAGGCACACCGGCCTGCGCCGGGTACCCACGGTGATTTTTGGCAATGCTCGCTTATTGCATCGGAAGATTAAATTAACATTCGCGTTGCCGACCCATGACAGTCGATATTTTCAAGCACACAGAAAAGGAGTTTCACGCCCCATGGATAGCAAATGTTCGGTCTTTATCGCAGCCAGCGTCGACGGCTTTATTGCCAGGCCAGATGGTGATATCGAGTGGCTTCATCGCCCTGAGTACGAAGGCGCCGAATTGAACGGCGTGACCTATGAACACTTCATCGCCAGCGTGGATGCGCTGGTGATGGGCCGCAAGACCCTGGAAAAAGTGTTGTCCTTTCCGGAGTGGCCCTATGAGGGTTTTCCGGTGTTTGCGCTCTCTCATCAGCCGCTTGAGCTACCTGCACATTTGAAGGGCAAGGTTGAGGTCGTGAGCCAGGATGTGAACGCCCTCGTGGCCGAGTTAGCCGAGCGCGGGATGAAACACCTGTATATCGACGGCGGCCAGACGATTCAGCAGTTTCTTGAGGCGGGTTTGATCGACGAGATGATCATCACGCGTATTCCGGTTGTGCTGGGCCAGGGGATCCCCTTGTTCAGCCAGTTGGGTGGCGAGCATGAGCTTCGGCATATCGGCACGTATGCGTCGGATAATGGGTTTGTTCAAAGCCGGTATGAGGTGAGTGGCAAGCGCTGATGGTCGCGGGTTAACACCCGGAAATTTCCGACAGCTTTTTAGGGTTGTCGCTCAGAAGATGGCTCCCTACTCTTCGGTGGTCGCTGCAAATTCAGCGACCGGGTTTCGCAGCCCGGGTAAACTCTAGACGCACAGCGTCCACCACAAGATAGCGGGCGCTTTTTTATGCCTGATGTTATGGCGGCTGTGCGCGGGATACCTTCGGGTATGCCGGGTGCCTAGAGTCCCGGTCTGCGAACCTGCGTACAGCTGCCACCCGATTGTCGTTTCGCAGCGATGGGTGGCGGCTCCATTACTCTAGGAGCGTCGTCATGATCAAAGACAGTCCAAACCCGCCACTCGATTCACCCTCGCTTCACGCGGCTGCTCATCGGGCGATTAATCATTATCTGAATCCCTCTTCTGAACCTGATTCGCCTGACGAGAGCTCCAGGCTTTTTGTCGTGCGTGAAGGGTTGGACGCGGAGACGTTGTTGGTCAATGCATCGGAGGACTTGGCGTCGGTGCAGGTGTTAGCTACGAATCTGGCATTTGAAATCGATGGGCCGTCCCGGAGTGCGGCGTTGGGGATTTGCCGGATGTTGGAGGGGATTCAGTTATTGGTCGATAGCACCCTTGATCAATACGGCGCAACACACAACCAACTACGTTAAAGAGGAAAAAACACAACGGGGTGGATCTATTCGATTTCAACTAGACCCGCCCCTCCATTAGAGAAAAATCCTACATATTGCTCACACACTTCAAAGAGAATCTTCCGATATTTCCTATTTGCCATTTTTTGTATTCTGAAAACCAATAGATCAGGATGCTTCTTTATGGCTAACCACGGTTACATGACTATCAACGGAAAAACCCAGGGTCTTATTTCCGCAGGCTGCTCTACACAAGACTCTATCGGTAACAAATGCCAGGAAGGGCATCGCGACGAAATAATGGTGATGTCCTATAACCACAACATGCTCAATGAAGGGAATGTCAGAGCTGCGACTCATGGGCCAGTGGTCATTACAAAAAACGTCGATAAAGCTTCACCTCTGTTGGCGATGGCACTTTCCAAAAGAGAAGAGCTTAACTGCATCATCCATTTCTACCGTATTTCTCAGTTTGGCCAACACCAGAAGTACTACACCGTTGACCTACGGGGTTGCATCATCGCGGACCTTTCCCTTGACGTGCCCCACGCAGTACTGATGCACGATATAGATGCACAAGAGCATCTCTCCATCCGGTATCGGGAAATCATCTGGACTCACCATCTGGCCGGTACCAGTGGCTACAGTTCATGGCCCGAGACCGATCTATGAAACTAAATCAAGAACCATCGACGCCAACGTTTCATGAACTGTGGGAAGTTAGTCAAGCCGCAGCAAAGCTGACGAATCACGCCTGTGCGATCAGTGCGCGGCATCTCAAGGATGGGATAACACGGTCCATATTCAACCGGGAGGTTGCTTATTACGCGCGCAGTATTGTCAGGGATGTTGAACAAGGTAAGAAGACTATTGCGCAAGGGGTATCACTCGGCGTTATCTGCGATGGGATATGGCGAGCGTGAAGCGAATATGGCATATGGCTCTGTTGATATTGGGCTTTCTGCCTACAGCGTTACAAGGCACGTGTTAAAACCAGATGCCTGGCGTTTATTTAGGTATCTCAATACGGACAAAATACGAGCATACAAGACCATGGGGCCAACTTCATTGGCATTTGAAGCAGGCGCAGACGTCTTAACGCTAAAGAACTTATATCAAGAGACAAAAAATTGATTATTTTAGCTTTCTTGATTTTTTCGGTATTCGGCATTCTATTTGCGTACAGCCTCAAAGTGATCCTTTCCAGCAAAAATATTGGTTACACCAAGCTCCTGCTAGGCCTGGGGGTAAACATGCTTTTTATGAGCGTACACATGGACATCGTTAAATTTGATAATTTCTTGTACTTCGGGCATCACCCGGAAATCATTAATAACTACGAGTCGGTTGGTTGGCTCGCATTTATCTGTCTTTTCCTCCATGCGTTAGCACTTCCTGTCAAACGTGACTTGAAGTGGTGGTGGCAGCGCTTACCCGGAAAGTCCCAAAGATGATCACCTGGACGTTTGATTGTTCCCATGCTCTGCGTAGGAATGCATACCGTGACACCCCGCATCAACTCGTGCAGAACTTCAACCTCACATTGGCGGCGGGACGCAGAGCGTCCGGGGCGGCATTCCCACGCGGAGCATGGGAACAATCGATAACGCTCTTGCCCCACCACTCGGCACCTCGCTTAGGCTAGCGCCTAAGATCAAGATCAAA
>NZ_JACAPX010000023.1:0-23093 GCF_013385435.1 Pseudomonas sp. F9001 | reverse complement strand
AGTGTGGTGAAGCAACAGCAAAATCAGAAGCGGGCACGGTTTAAATGTGGGAGCGGGCTTGCTCGCGAAGGTCGTTAACGATGATGTGGGCGTCCTGATTCAACGCGGCGCCCTCATGTTCTTCGCGAGCAAGCCCGCTCCCACATTAAGCAGCTCTGCGTTTGATCTTGAGATGGCTTGCTCGCCCCTCGATGTGTCAACCATGTCCCCGCACAGGTGTCCCGTCCAAGACATGCTGTAAGAACCGCCCCCTGAATAACGGATAGACAGGCCAAAAAAAACGCCCCGAACCAGTCGGGGCGTTTTTCATTCAGCAATCACCGATCAAGCCTGATCAGCCAACCGCCACGTCGTACCGCCCTTCCCGTCTTCCAACACCACACCCATCGCGGTCAGTTGGTCACGGATACGGTCAGACTCCGCCCAGTCCTTGTTGGCCCGGGCAGTCAAGCGTGCCTGGATCAGCGCATCAACTTCAGCGGCATCCACACGCCCTTCAGCGCCCGCCTGCAGGAAGTCATCGGCTTCCATCTGCAATACGCCCAGCACGCTCGCCAGCTCTTTCAAACGTGCGGCAAGCCCCGCCGCTGCGTCGAGATCGCTCTCGCGCAGGCGGTTGATCTCACGCACCATTTCAAACAGCACCGCGCAGGCCTCAGGCGTACCGAAGTCGTCGTTCATCACTTCGGTGAACCGCGCAACAAACGCTTCGCCGCCCGCAGGCGCCACGGAGGGCAGGCCTTTCAACGCGTGGTAGAAACGCTCCAGGGCGCCCTTGGCGTCCTTGAGGTTGTCTTCCGAGTAGTTGATCGCGCTGCGGTAATGGCTCGACACCAACAGGTAGCGCACCACTTCCGGGTGGTACTTTTCCAGCACGTCGCGAATGGTGAAGAAGTTGTTCAAGGACTTGGACATCTTCTCGCCATTGATGCGAATCATGCCGCAGTGCATCCACGCGTTGGCGTAGGTCTTGCCGGTGGCCGCTTCGCTTTGGGCGATTTCGTTTTCGTGGTGCGGGAACTCAAGGTCGCTGCCGCCGCCATGAATGTCGAAGGTCTCGCCCAGGCAGCAGGTGGACATCACCGAGCATTCGATGTGCCAGCCCGGGCGCCCGGCGCCCCATGGCGACTCCCAGCTCGGCTCGCCGGGCTTGGTGCCTTTCCACAGCACGAAGTCCAGCGGGTCTTGCTTGGCTTCGTCGACTTCGATCCGCGCACCGATGCGCAGGTCTTCGATTTTCTTGCGCGACAGCTTGCCGTAGCCCATGAACTTGGCGACGCGGTAGTACACGTCGCCATTGCCCGGGGCGTAGGCGTAACCCTTGTCGATCAGGGTCTGGATCATCGCGTGCATGCCCGGGATATGGTCCGTGGCGCGCGGTTCCATGTCCGGCTTGAGGATGTTGAGGCGTGCCTCGTCCTCGTGCATCGCAGCAATCATGCGCTCGGTCAGCGCATCGAACGACTCGCCGTTTTCGTTGGCGCGATTGATGATCTTGTCGTCGATGTCGGTGATGTTGCGCACATACGTCAGGTCATAACCGCTGAAACGCAACCAGCGGGTCACCAGGTCGAAGGCAACCATGCTGCGGCCGTGGCCGATGTGGCAGTAGTCATACACGGTCATGCCGCACACGTACATGCGCACCTTGTTGCCATCCAGCGGCTTGAAGACTTCTTTGGTCTTGCTGAGTGTGTTGTAGATCGTTAGCACGACAGTTCCTTAAAACAGAATCACTGGCCCCACGAATCACGCAAGGTCACGGTACGGTTGAATACCGGCTGACCAGGTTTCGAGTCCTTGATATCCGCGCAGAAGTAACCTTCGCGCTCGAACTGGAAACGGTCTTCCGGCTGTGCGTCGCCAAGCGATGGCTCGGCACGACAACCCGTGAGAACTTGCAGCGAGTCAGGGTTGATGTTGTCCAGGAAACTGGCGCTGTCTTCGGCCTTCTCGGGATTCGGCGAGCGGAACAGGCGATCGTACAGGCGCACTTCGCACTCGACGCTGGCCGCCGCCGGCACCCAGTGCACCACACCCTTGACCTTGCGGCCTTCCGGGTTCTTGCCCAGGGTGTCCGGGTCGTAGGAGCAACGCAGTTCGACGATGTTGCCATCGGCGTCCTTGATCGCTTCGTCGGCACGGATCACGTAGCTGCCGCGCAGGCGCACTTCGCCGTTCGGCTCCAGGCGCTTGTAGCCTTTTGGCGGCTCTTCCATGAAGTCATCGCGGTCGATGTAGATTTCACGGGCGAACGGCAGCTTGCGCACGCCGAGTTCTTCTTTCTGCGGATGACGCGGCAGTTCGAGGTTTTCGACCTGGCCTTCCGGGTAGTTGGTGATCACCACCTTCAACGGACGCAGCACGCACATGGCGCGCGGGGCGTTCGCGTCGAGGTCCTGACGGATGCTGAATTCGAGCATGCCGTAGTCGACCACGCCGTCGGAGCGGTTGGTGCCGACCATCTCGCAGAAATTGCGGATCGATGCCGGGGTGTAGCCACGGCGGCGGAAGCCCGACAGCGTCGACATGCGCGGGTCGTCCCAGCCAAACACGTGCTTTTCATCGACCAGTTGCTTGAGCTTGCGCTTGCTGGTGATGGTGTAGTTCAGGTTCAGGCGGCTGAACTCGTACTGACGCGGGTGCGCCGGTACCGGCAGGCTGTCGAGGAACCATTCGTACAGAGGACGGTGGCTTTCGAACTCCAGGGTGCAGATGGAGTGGGTGATGCCTTCGATGGCGTCCGACTGACCGTGGGTGAAGTCGTAGTTCGGGTAGATGCACCACTTGTCACCGGTCTGGTGGTGATGGGCGTGGCGGATGCGGTACATGATCGGGTCGCGCAGGTTCATGTTCGGCGAGGCCATGTCGATCTTGGCACGCAGTACGCGGGCGCCGTCCGGGAACTCGCCGGCGCGCATGCGGTTGAACCAGTCCAGGTTCTCTTCCACCGAACGGTCTCGGAACGGGCTGTTCTTGCCCGGTTCGGTCAGGGTGCCACGGTATTCCTTGGCTTGCTCCGGGGTCAGGTCGTCTACGTAGGCCTTGCCGGCCTTGATCAACTCGACGGCCCAGTCGAACAACTGGTCGAAATACTTGGAGGCATAGCGCACTTCACCGGACCATTCGAAGCCCAGCCACTTGATGTCGCTTTCGATGGCGTCGATGTATTCCTGGTCTTCCTTGGCCGGGTTGGTGTCGTCGAAACGCAGGTGCGTGACGCCACCGAACTCCTGGGCCAGGCCGAAGTTCACACAGATCGACTTGGCGTGGCCGATGTGCAGGTAACCGTTGGGCTCAGGCGGGAAGCGGGTGACGATCTGCGTGTGCTTGCCCGAATCCAGGTCCGCCTGGATGATCGGGCGCAGGAAATTGACCGGGACGGCAGGTCCGGCCTTGGAATTCGAGGTAGGGTCGACAGTGGGCTTGCTCATAGGATCCTTGAACAGACGAAGTACTTGGCCGGGTGAGGCCGACAAACAAAGGGCTTATCATAGCCGATGCTGTCAAGGCCCTGACAGAGCGTGGCCAAAAACTGCTGCATTTATTGCATGGGCGGTAAAAAACCACCTCGAAATTCCCGCAGGTCACGCTAAACTGCGCGCCTTGGCTGCCGTTTTTGCCAAGCAGGTAAGGCGCAAAACGCCCAAACCCACGAATTCCTTGAAAGAGTAGTGAACATGACTCAAGTCAAACTGACCACCAACCACGGTGACATCGTCATCGAGCTGAACGCCGAGAAAGCGCCGATCACCGTCGCCAACTTCATCGAGTACGTTAAAGCCGGCCACTACGAAAACACTGTTTTCCACCGTGTCATCGGCAACTTCATGGTCCAGGGCGGCGGTTTCGAGCCTGGCATGAAAGAAAAGAAAGACAAGCGTCCAAGCATCCAGAACGAAGCGGACAACGGCCTTTCCAACGACAAGTACACCGTCGCCATGGCCCGTACCATGGAGCCGCATTCGGCCTCCGCGCAGTTCTTCATCAACGTCGCCGACAACACCTTCCTGAACCACAGCGGCAAGAACGTGCAGGGCTGGGGCTACGCGGTATTCGGTAAAGTCACCGAAGGCCAGGACGTTGTCGACAAGATCAAGGGTGTGCAAACCACCGGCAAGGCAGGTCACCAGGACGTTCCGGTAGAAGACGTTATCGTCGAGAAAGCCGAGATCGTTGAGTGATATTGCTGATTTCAGATTTGCATCTGGAAGAGGAGCGCCCGGACATAACCCGGGCGTTTCTGGATTTACTGCACGGCCGCGCCCGTTCTGCCCAGGCGTTGTACATTCTGGGGGACTTCTTCGAAGCCTGGATTGGCGACGATGGGATGACGCCCTTCCAGCGTTCGATTTGCCAGGCTCTGCGCGAGCTGAGCGACAGCGGCACCCAGATTTTCATCATGCATGGCAACCGGGATTTCCTGATCGGCAAGGCGTTCTGCAAAGCCGCAGGCGCAACCTTGCTCAAGGACCCGAGTGTGGTGCAACTCGCAGGCGAGCCCGTGCTGTTGATGCACGGCGACAGCCTGTGTACCCGCGACCTTGGCTATATGAAGCTGCGGCGCATCCTGCGTAACCCCATCACGCTGTTCATCCTGCGCCACCTGCCCTTGCGCACGCGGCACAAGCTGGCGCGCAAGCTGCGCAGTGAAAGCCGCGCGCAGACGCGGATGAAGACCAACGACATTGTCGATGTAACGCCCGAGGAAGTGCCGAGGGTGATGCAGCAGTTCGGCGTGCGTACGTTGGTGCATGGCCACACCCACCGCCCGGCGATTCACAAGTTGCAGATTGGCGAGCAAGCGGCCAAGCGCATTGTGCTGGGGGATTGGGACAAGCAAGGGTGGGCGTTGCAGGTGGATGAGCAAGGGTTTCAACTGGCGGCGTTTGACTTCGTCAACCCGCAACTGGCCTTGCCTGGCGCCTGATCCTCAGACACAACACCCATCAAATGTGGGAGCTGGCTTGCCTGCGATAGCATCACCTCGATGCATCTGATGTACCGAGGTGCCTGCATCGCAGGCAAGCCAGCTCCCACATTGACCGAGTTCGGTCTTTCGATCAGTGGCCAGAAGCCTCCGGCCCCGCCTTCGCTGCAAACGGCGGTTTCGCCAGCCATACAATCACGATCAACGCCATGAACATCCACCCCAGCAACGTGAAGTAATCCACGGTGGACATCATGTACGCCTGGCTCGTCAGTATCTGGTCCAACTGCGCATACGCCTTGTGCCCTGCCCCGCCGAGCGCCTGCAAGGCGTCCCGGGTGGCCGAGTCGTAGGTGGTCATGTTTTCGCTCATGTAGGCATGGTGCTGGTCCGCCCGGCGAATCCAGATCCAGGTGGTCAACGAGGCCGCAAAGCTGCCGCCCAGGGTCCGCAGGAAGGTCGCCAGGCCAGCGCCGTCGGCGATTTGCGCCGGCGGCAGGTCGGACATCAGGATGCTCAAGGTCGGCATGAAGAACAGCGCTACGCCGATCCCCATGAACAACTGCACCAGGGCGATGTGGGTGAAGTCCACTTCATTGGTAAACCCGGCGCGCATGAAGCAACTCAAGCCAATCGCCAGGAACGCCAGCCCCGCCAGCAGCCGCAGGTCGAACTTGTGCGCGTACTTGCCCACAAATGGCGACATCAACACCGGCAGAATCCCGATCGGCGCCACCGCCAGGCCCGCCCAGGTGGCGGTGTAGCCCATCTGGGTTTGCAGCCATTGCGGCAGGATCAGGTTGATCCCGAAGAAACCCGCGTACCCGAGTACCAACACAATCGTGCCGATGCGAAAGTTGCGATAGGCGAACAGCCGCAGGTTGACCACCGGGTGCTCATCGGTCATTTCCCAGATCACGAACACCGCCAGGGCGACAGCCGAGATCACCGCGCCGATGATGATGAAATTCGACTCGAACCAGTCCAGGTCGTTGCCCTTGTCGAGGATGATCTGCAAGGCGCCGACGCCGACGATCAGGCTCAGCAAGCCGACGTAGTCCATCGGTTGGTAGCTGGTGACCACCGGGCGTTTCTTCAGTTGCGAGCGCACCACCATCACGGCAAAGATGCCGATGGGTACGTTGATAAAGAAGATCCACGGCCAGCTGTAGCTGTCGGTAATCCAGCCGCCGAGGATCGGCCCGGCAATCGGCGCCACCACCGTGACCATCGCCAGCAACGCCAGGGCCATGCCACGCCTGGCGGGGGGATAGACCGCGATCAGCAGCGTCTGGGTCATCGGGTACAACGGGCCGGCAACCAGGCCTTGCAATACCCGAAAGCCGATCAGCTCGGGCATCGAGGTGGAAATACCGCAGAGAAACGAGGCCAGCACAAACAGGATGGTGGCCCACAGAAACAGCTTCACCTCGCCGAAGCGACGGCTCAGCCAGCCGGTCAGCGGCAGCGCGATGGCGTTGCTCACGGCAAACGAGGTGATGACCCAGGTGCCCTGCTCCGAACTCACGCCGAGGTTGCCGGAAATCGTCGGCAGCGCCACGTTGGCGATGGTGGTGTCGAGCACCTGCATGAAGGTCGCCAGGGACAGGCCGATGGTGGCCATCAGCAAGCTGGGCGGCGTGAAGGAGGCGTTAGCGTTACTCATCGCGAATCCTGTGCAACATGATTGGCGCTACGGCCGCCGGGGCCGCAGCTGATGGATTGGCGAATCAGCGCTGGGCAGCCTTGGGAGCGGCGACGCTGTTGTCATGGATCAATTGGGTGATCATCGCGTCGGCTTCGGCCAACTGGCGGTCGTAAACGTTGGTGGTGAACGACGCCTTCTGCGGCGCCTGCTGGGCCAGTACCGGGCCGCTCTGGTCGTGCAGGTCGATGTCGACCACGGTGGACAGGCCCACCCGCAGCGGGTGCTTGGCCAACTCATCGGCGTTCACATGGATACGCACCGGCACCCGTTGCACGATCTTGATCCAGTTACCGGTAGCGTTCTGCGCCGGCAGCAAGGCAAACGCGCTGCCCGTGCCCGCGCCGAGGCTGTCGACGGTACCGCTGAATTTCACGTCGCTGCCGTAGATGTCGGATTCGATATCCACCGGCTGGCCGATACGCATATTGCGCAGCTGGGTTTCCTTGAAGTTGGCGTCGATCCACAGTTGATCCAGCGGGATCACCGCCATCAGTGCAGTACCCGGCTGGACCCGCTGGCCCAGTTGCACGGTACGCTTGGCCACATAGCCGGTCACCGGTGCGATCAGGGTGCTACGGGCGTTGGTCAGGTAAGCCTGGCGCAACTGTGCGGCGGCAGCCTGCACGTCCGGGTGGGACGAAATCACCGTGTCATCCACCAGGGCGCTGCTGGTCTTGAACTGTTGCTGCACGTTGGCCAAGGCGTTTTGCGCCGAGGTCAGGTCGTCACGGGCGTGGGACAGTTCTTCCTGGGAAATCGCCCCGCCGGCAGCGAGGTTCTTGCGTCGGTTGTAGTTGTCCTGGGCCTTTTGCACGTTGGCTTGTTGCGCCAGCACCTGGGCTTTCATGCCATCGACGTTGCTGTACAAGCCACGCACCTGGCGCACGGTGCGGGCCAGGTTGGCCTGGGCACTTTGCAGGCCGACGGCCGCGTCGTTGGGGTCGAAGTTGATCAGCACCTGGCCTTCATGCACCAGGTCGCCGTCGTCGGCGCCGATGCTCACCACGGTGCCGGTCACCAGCGGGGTGATTTCCACCACGTTGCCATTGACGTAGGCGTCGTCGGTGCTTTCGCTGAAGCGACCATACAATTCGTACCAACCCCATACGCCCAAGGCGCCGAGGATGACGATCAGCGCCAGCACAAACAGCATGACTTTGCGTTTGCGCGGGTTGCTGTTGTTGGGTTGTTCAGCCTTGTTTGTTTCAGGAGCGTTGTTGCTGGTTTCGGCAGTGGCCATGACAAGTACCTTGAATTATTCAGTGCGCGTGGCTGGGGTGGTCGAGGCCACGTTATCGGCGTGGAAACCGCCGCCCAGGGCCTGCATCAGTTGAATCGAAAGATCGATTTGCTCGGCATTCAGGGTGGCCAACTGACGCTGGGCCTGGAGCAGTTGCTGTTCGATGCTGAGCACGTCCAGGTAATTGCCGATACCTGAGCTGTAACGCTGGACGCCGGTGTCGTAGGACTGCTGGGCAATGTCAGCGGCGTGTTGCTGGGCCTGGATCTGCCGGCCGGTCTCGCGCAATTGCGAGAGTGTGTTGCCGATATCGCCCAAGGCTTGCACCAGGGTTTTGTTGTACTGGGCCACGGCCAGGTCGTAGTCGGCGTCGCGAGCGTCGAGGTCGGCGCGCAGGCGGCCGCCGTCGAAGATCGGCAGCGAGACGGTCGGCGCAATGCTGAAGAAGCGGCTGGCCGAACCAAACATCGCATCCCCCAGCAACGACTCGGCCCCGGCGCTCGCGCTCAGGTTGAGGTTGGGGTAGAAACGGGTCTTGCTGGCCGCGATGTTCTTGCTCGCCGCCTCCACCCGCCAGCGTGCGGCGATCAGGTCCGGGCGACGGCCCACCAGCTCGGCAGGCAACACCGAAGGCACCGCAACCGCGCTCGGCTTGAGCACGTTGGGGCGTACCAGTTCGCTGCCACGGTCCGGGCCTTTGCCGAGCAACACCGCGAGGGCGATCTTCGCGCTCTGCAGTTGTTTTTCCGCATCGATCAGTTGCGACTGGGAGCTGGCTTCCAGGCTTTCGGTTTGCTGGTACTGGTACTGGCTGTCGATCCCGGAGTTCAGGCGACGCTGGCCCAGGTCGAGCATCTGCCGGGTGCGCTTGAGGTCATCATTGGCCAGGTCACGCACGATATGGGCCTGGCCCAGGTCGCTGTAGGCCTTGGCGACGTTGGCTGCCAGGGTCAGGCGCGCGGCCTGTTGGTCGACTTCGGCAGCGCGGGCCTGGCCCAGCGCGGCTTCCCAGGCGGCGCGCTGGCCACCCCACAGGTCGAAGTTGTAATTGAAGCTGGCACCGATGTTACGCACGGTGGCGTAGGCATCGCCCTGGCCCAACGGGTCCTGGTCCTTGGCCAGGCGCGAACGGCTGACACCGGCGCTGGCATCCAGGGTTGGCATGCGCTCGGCGTCGGCGGCATAGGCAGCGGCTTCGGCCTGGTGGGCACGGGCGCTGGCCACTTGCATGTCGGGGCTGTTCTGCAGGGCTTCCTGGATCAGGCCGTCGAGCTGTGGATCGCCAAGGCCTTTCCACCAGTCGGCGGTGGGCCAGGCAGCGGTGGACAGGGTCACGCCGCTGAGGGATTTGCCGGTTTGCAGGTTATTGGCTTCGAGGCGTTTGCCTTCTGTGTCCAAGCCGCTGAAATTGGCACAACCGGCCATAGTCATGGCCACCAGCACAAGGCTGAGGCCGGCACGCAAGGAGCGATTGTTCATGCACTACCTACCCGCTGAATGGTGATTGGGTCACCCGCAGCTATCAGAATTTTCTTCAGGATTTTTTCCAGGATTTGCAATTCACCCGGCTCCAGGGCGCCCGCCAACTGGTTCAGGGCCTGGGCACCGATGTGCGGCAGCATGTCGGCCACGCGCTGGCCTTCGGCGGTCAGCACCAACTGCACCTGGCGCCGGTCCTGCTCGGAACGCTTGCGCGCCAGCAGGTCCTTTTGTTCCAGGCGGTCGAGCATGCGGGTCATGGAGCCGCTGTCCAACGACAGGTTGCGGCACAGCTCGGCCGGGGTGTCGACGCCGTACTGGGCCATGATGATCAACACCTTGAACTGCGCGGCCGTGATGCCGTGGGGTTCCATGTGGGTGTCGATGATCTTGTCTTTGAGCAGCGCAGCCCGGCCCAGCAGCAGGCCGAGGTGGCAGTTGTGGAAGTTTTCGGGGGTGAAGTGCTTCATCGTGACCAGCCTATTAACTGCCTAAGCAGTGAATGTGTGACACGATGTTACTGCCTAGGCAGCGAATGTCAAACGAATAGTTAGGTTGCTTGCTAATTAGCGGATAAATGGTGGGAGCCAGGCTCCCACCATTACCGTGGACGGATCAGAAATCGCGCTTGTAGAAAATATCCAGGGAGCTGGCCACGCCGCTGGCCACTTCCAGGTACACCTTCTTGCTCAGCAAATAGCGCAAGGCGATGGTGTTGGCCGGCTCGAACACCCCCACGCCATAACGCAGGCTGAGCTTCTCGGAGATCTTGCCGCTGGCCACCACGGCGGTGTTGTTGCCACTGCCCTGGGTGTCCAGTTCAAAGTCCTGGATGCCCAGGTTCTTGGCGATGTCCGACGTGACCCCGGCACTGCCCATCAACCCAAGACCCAGCGCCGCTTCGGCCAGCATGTTGTTGTCCTCACCGTTGGTGGTGCGCGAACGCCCCAACACCAGGTACGACAATGCATCCTCTTGGGCCATGGCCGGCTCCGAGAAAATTTGCGTAGTCGGCTGCTCGGCACTGCCGCTCAGACGAATACCGGCGGTGACGGTCCGGGACGGCTCGGTGGTGATCCGCACCGCTTCGATATCCAGGAACGGCTGGTCAATCGGCCCGGCAAACAACAATCGCGCGCGGCGCACAGTCAGGCGTTGGCCGTATGCCCGGTAGCGGCCGTCGTTGAGCCACAGTTCACCACGGGTGTCCATGTTGTCGCCGATGTGCACATGGCCTTGCAGGTTGGCGGTAAGGCCAAACCCGGCGAAGCTCAGCTTGTCCTTGCCTACCTCCACATCGATGTCCATCGCCATGGCCATCGGCGGCTTGCCCTCTTCGGTCTGGCTGCCGACGATCACCGTGTCATCCGAGACCTTGACCGTCGATGGGGGCAATTCCCGCACGGTGATCTCGCCCTTGGGAATCTGCACCTTGCCGGAGATCGCCAGCTTGTCGTTCTTCATGCTGATCTTCAGGTCAGGCGCCACCTCCAGGGCCGCGTACGGTTCCACGGTGACCGGCAGTTGCGTGCCTTGCAGCGCGATATCCACCGCCAGGGCCTGGCCCCAGTCGATCTGCCCCTTGATAGTGCCCTGCCCGGCCTTGCCGCTGCGCCAGCCGCCATTGAGCTGCACGCTTTCGCCGGCAATCAACGCCTGGATATTCAGGCCTTCAATGCTGGTGGGCAGTTCCGGGCCGGAGATTTCCCCCCCCACCAGGTTGATGCTGCCGTTGACCTGAGGCGCCAGCAGGCTGCCGCCAATTCGCCCGTTACCGTTGAGCTTGCCGTTGAGCTTCTCGACCATGGGTACAAAGGGGCGGGCCACCGCGAGGTCGAGGCCGGTCAGGGTGAAGTTGCCGGTGATCGGCTTGTTCTTTGCCAGCGGATTGAGCTGCGCCTGCAACAGCAACTCGCCGAGCTTGCCGCCACGGAAATTGAGCTGGGTGTCGATGCGCGTGGGGTTGAGGGTGGTTTCCAGCTTCAGCGTGTCGTAGGGGAAATCCAGCCACTGGTCCTTGTCCTTGACCCGCAGGGTACCGCCGCTGGCGTCCACCGAGACCACGCCTTTGGGGCCGCTGGCCGGCAGGTCGAGCTGCACGTCGGCATTGAGCTTGCCCTGCCAGGCGAAATCCTTGGGCAACCACTGCGCCAGGCTGTCGATTGGGAACTGCTTGAGGTGATAACGCAGCTTCGGCTCGGGCATCAGGCGCTGGTCTTCGCCGCACAGGCTCGCCGGGCCGGAGACCCAGCAGTGCGCCGCAAAGGTCAGCTTGCCATCGGCCAGGCGCTCGATCTTCGCCGGCGCTTGCAGCTTCCAGTCCTGGCCACCGGCTTGCACATCGCCGCTGGCCAGGCGCCCGCGCCAGTTGCCTTTGTCGAGGTTGCCGTCCAGGGCCAGGGCCAGCTTGAGCAAAGGGCCGGCCAGGTCGAGCTGGACTTTCTGGCTTTTGATATCGCCCTGGGCGCTGGCACTGAAGGTGCCGAGCTGGGTTTCACCGGCCTGGATGCCACTGCCTTTCAGGTCGACTTTGGCGCGCTGGGCATTATCCAGGTTCGCGTCCAGGGTCAGGTTTTGCAGGCGGTTATCTTCAAACGCCAGTTGCTGGCCAACCAGGCTGAGCTTGCCTTGCGGCGCTTTCAGGGTGCCGGCGACGTCGAGGCGACCATTCATCTGCCCGCGCAGTTGCGGCCAGAGCTGGGCGAGGCGCGTCAGCTTGATGTCGATCTGCCCGGCAAGGCGCTGTTGCAGGCTGCCGCTGCCATAGATGCGGTTGTCGCCGAGGCGAATGTCGAGGGTGCCGAGGGTCCATTGCTCGCCAGCGCCTTCCGCCTTGGCCTGGAGCACGGCAGGTTGGCCACGCAGACGGCCCTTGAGGTCGAGGTCGGCATTGAGCTTGAGTTGCTCGTTCTTCATTTCGCCCTTGCTGCGCAACGGGCCGGCCAGAGTACCCGGCAGTTCCGCGACCCAGTACGCCGGGTTGATGGCCGACAGGTCCAGCGCCGTGTCCCAGGCGATGCCATCGGCAAATTGCAGGTTCAGGTGGCCTTCGGCCTTGCCCTGACCAGCCGCGAGTTTCAACTCGGGGAGGAACACTTGCTTGAGGTCGCCACTGAACGGGCTGGCCAGGCTGAACTTGCCCGCAGGGCCGTCGAGGTCGGCCTTGAAGTTGCCCAGGTAGTTGCCGTCCTTGTAGGAAACTTCACCATTGAAGGTACGCAAGGCCACCTGGGGTTCGTCGATTACCGGGTACAGGCGATGCCACGGGAAATCCAGCCAGTCGATTTTTGCGTCGGCGCTGAAGCCTTGCTGCCAGTCCAGGTTGGCACTGAGCTTGAGGCTTTGCTTGTCACCGGCATTCAAATCCAGCCCGGCGATCTGCGCGCCCTTGGCGTCGACCTTGCCTTGCAGCAGCAGGTCCACCGGGCCTTTTTCCGCGGGCAGTACGGCTTTGCCCAGCAACTGGTAACCGTTGCTCAGGTCGCCCTTGGCGGTCAGGTCCAGCTGATTGAGTTGCAGGGTATCGGGCAAATCGGCGCTGGGTTTGAAGCCGTCGGCGGTGATGTGCAACTGCGCCGGCAGGTTTTCCACCAGCGGTTGCAATTCGCCGCTGAGCTTGGCCGGCAGGTAGCCGCTGCTGTCGGCGTCGAGCTTGAGGGTCTTGAGCAAATCGCCATCGACCTTGAGCGCCAGCGTCCAGGGCGCACCGCCCGGCGCGTAAGGCAGGCTCAGGTTGCCGCTGGCGGCCAGCGGCCAACTGCCGGTGGGTTGCAGCAGGCCGGACAGGTCAAGGACCAAACCGTCCCGTTGCAGGTGCACCGAATCGATCTGCATCCCGGCGGCAGTCCAGTGCGCCGCCAGCTGCAGGCCCTGGAGCTCTTCGCTGCCATTGAACAGCAGGCTGCCAACGCGGATGTCACCCAACTGAAGGGCGACCGGCAGTTTCAGGTCCGGCAGGGTAATCGGGCCGCTGCTTTCTTCGGTGCCGGGTGGAAATTGCAGGCTCACCTGCTCCACATCCAGTTGGTTGATGCACAAGGTCATGCGCATCAAACAGGCCGGCGACCAGTCGAACTTTGGCGACTGAAGCTCCACGCGGCTGCTGTCCTGCTGCCATAACAGATGGTCGGCACTCCACTGCCCGCCCAGGCGACCCTGGAAATTCTCCACGGTCAAACCCGGCACCTGGCCCAGCACCCACCGGCTGCCGGCTTGGGTACCCAGCACCGTCCACAGTGCCAGCACTATCACCGCGAGGACCGCCAGAATGGCCAGCCCCGCTATTTTCAAACCACGCATCACAGCTCAGGCCCCATGGAAAAGTGCAAACGAATGCCGCCCGGATCTTCGAGGGCATGGGCCAGGTCGAGGCGGATCGGGCCAACCGGCGACACCCAGCGCACACCCACACCCACGCCGGTTTTCAGGCTTGGCATTTCCAGGGTGTTGAACGAGTTGCCTTGGTCGATAAAGGTCGCGATCCGCCATTTTTCGGCGATGGAATATTGGTACTCGGCGCTCAGGGCCACCATGTAGCGGCCGCCGATGCGGTCGCCGCGATCGTTTTCCGGGGACAGGGTCTGGTACTCGTAACCCCGTACGCTCTGGTCGCCACCGGCAAAAAAGCGCAACGACGGCGGCACGGATTTGTAGCCGTTGGTGGCACTGCCGCCAAACTGCGCCCGGGCCAGGAAACGGTGGTTGTCCCACAGGGTGGTCAAGCCCTTGATGGTCGCCGTGCCGTAAAGCAGGTTGGTGTCGGAACCCAGGCCTTCCTTGGCGACCTTGGCGTCGAACAGCAGGCGATAGCCATTGTGCGGGTCGATGCGGTTGTCGCTGCGCAGGTAGGAATAACTGATGCCCGGCATCAGCAGCGTACTCAGGCCCGAGTCGTTGCCCAGGCGATACTCTTCGCGCTGCCATTTGAGCGAGATCACCCGCGTCCAGCCGCTGGGCAACTTGCTGTGCCACTCGGGGCCGAGGGTGAGCAGTTTACTCAGGGTGTCGGTGTTGGCGATTTCTTCATTCTGGTAACCGCCGGCAAAGCGAAGTTTGTCGGTCAGTGGCGGGTCCATGGGAATGTCGTACCACAACCCGACGTTCTGCCGAGGCGCGGAAAGCTCGGCTTCCCAGCCATAACTGTGGCCCTGGGGGTTGACCCAGTGGCGCGTCCAGTTGGCCTTGCCCCGCGGGCCGACGTCGGTCGAGTAACCGAGGCCCAGGCCCATGGTGCGCGGCTTGCGGGTTTCAAGTTGCACGGCCACCGGGATCACGTCATTGGTCGAGGCCGCCGGAGCGGCGTCCACGCGCACGCCTTCGAAAAAGCCGCTGGATTGCAGGTTCTGGTTGAGTTCGGCGATCAGTTCGGAGTCGTAAGGCGCGCCGCTCTTGAACGGCACCATGCGTTGCAGCAGGTCTTCATCAAACGGCGTATCGCCGGCAAAGCTGACCTTGCCCAAGGTGTAGCGTGGGCCACTGTCATAAATCAGTTCGATATCGGCCACACCCGCCTTGGGGTCGACCGAGAGTTTCTGACTGGTAAAGCGCCCGCTGAAAAAGCCGTAGCGTGACGCCTGGTTCTGGATGACGCGCTTGGCGTCTTCGTAGTTGCCGTGGTTGAGCACGGCGCCGGATTTGAGTTGGTCGCTGGCGGGCACGCGAAAGGCCTTGAGGTCGGCGGCCTGGCCGTCGACCCGAATGGTCACATTGCGCAAATGCACCGGTTCGCCGGGGTCGATGGTGAGGATCAGGCGCGGGTTCTTGCCGCCCTTCACATCGCTGGCAATCTGCGGTTGGTAGTAGCCCAGCGCCTGGGCGGCCTTGCGGGCCTGCTCCTCGGCGCCACGGCTGAACCGCAGCAGGGCTTCTTCGTCACGATCGCCGACCCCGCCGATATAGCCTTCGATGTTGGCTTTCAACGCGTCGTTTGAAGGCTTGATGCGCACATCCAATTCGCTTTGCGCCAAGGCGCCGCAGCTCGTGAACAGCAGAATCAAGCCGCTGGTAAATCTTCCTGGAAACTTCATAGGCCGGGATGCTACACGAGCTTGGGAGCGAGTTAGAACCCGGATTTGTCTGAATAATTCTGTCTTAAACCGTTGCAGCCTGTAACACCTGCGGATTTGCGTGAAAGAACACGTGCTCCAGAACAGGTCCTACAGCCACCTCGCCAATCTCTTCATACCCCTGGCGCTTATAGAACTCCAGATAGCGAGAATTCCCCGTGTCCAGCACCACGCCCGAGGAATGCGGGTCTTCGGCGCACCAGTTATGCACCGCTTCCAGCAGTTGCTCACCGTAGTGCTTGCCCTGGAATTGCGGGTGAATCCCCAGCAATGGCAGCACATGCACCGAGTCCGAGGGCAGGCATGCCAGCACCGCCTGATGGTATTCCAGGTAACGCCGGGTACCGCGCACGCCGGTACTCAGCCACATGCGCAACTGCCAGGCCCAGCTTTCGGTGATGCCCAGGCGGCGGGTCGGTGGCGCGATCAGGGCGATGCCGATCAGCCGGTCGTTGACCAACAGGCCAATCGCCGGGAGTTTCTGGAAGAAGTGCTGTTTGACCAGCTCACGCACCGTGGCGCGCACCCGCTGTTCGTAGCCGGGACGTTCGGCTTCGAAGATGTAGGCGAACGTCGGCTCATGGCGATAGGCCTGGTACAACAGCGAACGGGCTTCGCGGGAGTAGCCGCTGTCGAGCATGTGGATCTGGGCGATGGCAGTCGAGGTGTCAGGCATAACAGTGAATCTCCCCTGGGCGCTGACTCAAAAGGTCGCGCTCTTGTTATTACGAACGTCTGCGGCACTGTTTCGTTCAGTGTAGCCACCGGACGCCGCTTCGTAGCCCAACGCAGCCTTGTGCCTCGGCAGCTGCTACAAGGCTGGCTCCCGTCCTACATTGTCGGCTAGCATCGCCCTTTTGCCAGACTGGACCGCCGACCATGAAAATCGTGTCTTTCAATATCAACGGGCTGCGCGCCCGCCCTCATCAGCTGGCGGCACTGATCGAGAAACACCAGCCGGACGTGATCGGCCTGCAGGAAACCAAGGTCCACGACGACCAGTTCCCGCTGGATGAGATCAAGGCCCTCGGCTATCACGTGTATTACCACGGGCAGAAAGGCCACTACGGTGTTGCCCTGCTCTCGCGCCAGGAACCGCTGGCGCTGCACAAAGGCTTTGCCAGTGACGAAGAAGACGCCCAGCGCCGGTTTATCTGGGGCACCTTCGCCGACGCCAACGGCAACCCGATTACCATCATGAACGGCTATTTCCCACAGGGCGAAAGCCGCGACCACCCCACCAAGTTCCCGGCCAAGCAGCGCTTCTACGAGGACCTGCAAACCCTCCTGGAGTCGCAGTTCAGCAATGAACAGGCCGTGGTGGTAATGGGGGATGTGAATATTTCCCCGGAAGACTGCGACATCGGCATCGGTGCCGACAACGCCAAGCGCTGGCTGAAGACCGGCAAGTGCAGCTTCCTGCCGGAAGAACGCGAGTGGATGGCCCGCCTGAAGAACTGGGGCCTGGTGGACAGCTTCCGCCACCTCAACCCGGATGTGGCAGACCGCTTCAGCTGGTTCGATTACCGCAGCCGTGGTTTTGAAGACGAGCCAAAGCGCGGGCTGCGGATCGACGTGATCCTGGCTTCCCAGGGCTTGCTGCCCCGGGTAAAGGATGCCGGTGTGGACTATGACCTGCGCGGCATGGAAAAACCCTCCGATCATGCACCGATATGGCTGGAATTGAGCTGATTTCTTAACAGCAGCGCCGTTAAATGTGGGAGCGGGCTTGCTCGCGAATACGGAGTGTCAGTCACCGGATACGTCGACTGACACACTGTATTCGCGAGCAAGCCCGCTCCCACACTTTTTGACGGCGTGATGCCGGTCATATTGCTGAAACCTCTCTGACTTAATCTCGCGGCACTCCCTTTGGCTTGAGAAGGTGCCGGCATGATGCTGCGCGTTCTATCCCTGCTGGCCCTGCTCAGCGCATTTCCCCTCGCCGCTTTTTCCACCCCACTGCCCTTCCCCGAACATGGCCCGGCCTTGCGCATCCAGGGTTCCAACACCATCGGCGCGGCACTTGGCCCGGCGCTGGTCAAGGGGCTGATGGAGCAACAGGGGTTGCAAGCGGTGCACAGCGAGCCATCTGACCAGGCCAACGAACAGCACATCGTCGGCAAGACTCGCCAGGGCCAGAAGGTGACGGTGGAAGTGGCGGCCCATGGTTCCAGCACCGGGTTCGCAGCCCTGAAAAACGCCAACGCCGACCTCGCGGCGTCTTCCCGGCCGATCAAGGACAGCGAACTGGTGGACCTCGAAGCCCTCGGCGACCTGAAAAGCCCCGACGCCGAACAGGTCATCGCCATTGACGGGCTGGCGATCATCCTCAACCCACGCAACCCGTTGGGGACGCTGAACACCGCGCAACTGGCGCAGATCTTCAGCGGCGAAGTCTCGACCTGGGAACAACTGGGCGGCATCGGTGGCCAGATTCACCTGTACGCGCGGGATGATCAATCCGGCACCTATGACACCTTCAAGGAACTGGTGCTCAGCCGGCGCGGCAAGTCGTTGGATGGCAGCGCCAAGCGCTTCGAATCCAGCGAGCAGTTGTCGGATGCTGTCAGCCATGACCCCCAGGGCATCGGTTTTATCGGATTGCCCTATGTACGCCAGGCCAAGGCGGTGGCCATCGTCGATGGCGACTCGCAGCCGATGCTGCCGCTGAACAGTTTGATCGCCACCGAGGACTACCCACTGTCACGCCGGTTGTTCTTCTACCTGCCACCTGTTGCACAAAACCCCTGGGCCAAGGCCCTGGTGGACTTTGCACAAAGCAGCAAGGGCCAGGCGATCGTCGCCGCCAACGGTTTTATCGCACAGCAGGTGCAGGCCATGGCGGTGGAGCCACGGGCGCCGATGCCCGGGGATTACCAGGCGATTGCCCGACAAGCGCAGCGCCTGACGGTGAATTTCCGGTTTGAGGAAGGCAGTGCCAGCCTCGACAACAAGGCGCGCCAGGACCTGATGCGGGTAGTGGCTTATATAAAGAGCCACGGCAAGCTGGACAAGCAGGTGACGCTCGTGGGGTTTGGGGATGCCAAGAGTGATGCGCAGCGGGCGGCGCTATTGTCGAAGTTGCGAGCGATGGCGGTGCGCCGGGAATTGGTCAAGAGCGGCGTGGTGCTGAGGGACATTCAGGGGTTCGGTGCCGAGATGCCGGTGGCGGCAAATACAGCGGATGAGGGACGGATCAAGAATCGGCGGGTGGAGGTCTGGGTGTATTGAGGACGCGGAGCGTCCGGGGCAGCATTCCCACGCAGAGCGTGGGAACGATCAACTGGCCTCATCGCGGCAAGCCCGGCTCCCACAGTTGACTGCATTCCCCTGTGGGAGCTGGCTTGCCTGCGATGAAGACACCTCGGTTTTACTGCCCGCTGCGCATCATTTCCCGCGGCACATACTTGCCGATCTCGAACTTGCCGATTGCTGCGCGGTGCACTTCGTCCGGGCCATCGGCCAGGCGCAGGGTGCGCTGCATGGCGTACATGTAGGCCAGCGGGAAGTCATTGGATACGCCGGCGCCACCGTGGATCTGGATGGCGCGGTCGATCACCCTCAACGCCACGTTCGGCGCCACCACCTTGATCTGGGCGATTTCGCTTTTCGCGACCTTGTTGCCCACGGTGTCCATCATGTAGGCAGCTTTCAGGGTCAGCAGGCGCGCCATGTCGATTTCCATCCGCGAGTCGGCGATCTTGTCGATATTGCCACCCAGGCGGGCCAGCGGCTTGCCGAAGGCGGTACGGCTGACGGAACGCTTGCACATCAGTTCCAGCGCGCGCTCGGCCATGCCGATGGAACGCATGCAGTGGTGAATACGGCCCGGACCAAGGCGCCCCTGGGCAATTTCAAAGCCCCGGCCTTCGCCCAGCAGGACGTTTTCGTACGGCACGCGGACGTTTTCAAACAGCACTTCGGCGTGGCCATGGGGTGCGTCGTCGTAGCCGAACACCGGCAGCGGGCGCACGATCTTCACACCGGGCGCATCCACTGGTACCAGGATCATCGAGTGCTGCTGGTGACGCGGCGCATCCGGGTTGCTCAGGCCCATGAAGATCAGGATCTTGCAGCGCGGGTCACAGGCGCCGGAGGTCCACCATTTTTTACCGTTGATCACCCACTCGTCGCCGTCGCGTTCTGCACGGGCGGCCATGTTGGTGGCGTCGGAGGAAGCCACGTCCGGCTCGGTCATGGCAAATGCCGAGCGGATTTCGCCGCGCAGCAGCGGTTCGAGCCAGCGCTGTTTTTGCTCTTCGTTGGCGTAGCGCACCAGCACTTCCATGTTGCCGGTATCCGGTGCCGAGCAGTTGAACGGCTCCGGCCCCAGCAAGGAGCGGCCCATGATTTCGGCCAAGGGTGCGTATTCCAGGTTGGTGAGGCCGGCGCCCAATTCGGATTCCGGCAGGAACAGGTTCCACAGGCCTTCGGCTTTAGCCTTGAGCTTCAACTCTTCCATGATGGCGGTGGGCTGCCAGCGGTCACCTTCGGCAACCTGGCGTTCAAACACAGGCTCGGCCGGATAAACGTAGGCGTCCATGAACGCGGTGACGCGTTCACGCAGTTCCTGAACCTTGGGCGAATAGGCGAAATCCATGGGCAGCACCTTCTCAATGGAGGTTGTTGAGGTCATGAAACGATGCTAGAACAGCGTTGATAATTTACCTAGCCTATTCTCGGCGTGTATTAACATTCATCACCGATATATGATCGGCGTATGGACACCTAACAATAAGAGCGCAGCGAAATGAATCTGAGCAAGGTCGACCTCAACCTCTTCATCGTCTTTGACGCGATCTACACCGAAGCCAACCTGACCCGCGCCGGGCAGATTGTCGGGATTACTCAACCTGCGGTGTCGAACGCTCTGGCCCGCCTGCGGGAGACCTTCAACGACCCGCTGTTCGTGCGCACAGCCCAAGGCATGGTGCCCACGCCCATGGCCCAGAACATCATTGGCCCGGTGCGTAACGCGCTGTCGCTGCTGCGGGTGTCGGTACAGGAAAGCCGGATCTTCAACCCGCAACAGGCGGCCAAGACCTACCGCATCAGCATGACCGACCTCACCGAAGCGGTGATTCTGCCGCCGCTGTTCCAGCGCCTGCGCCGCCTGGCACCGACGGTGGTAATCGAGAGCTTCCTGTCCAAGCGCCGGGAAACCACCAAGGAACTGGCGGCCGGTCGCCTGGACTTTGCCGTGGATGCGCCGCTCAACACCGACCCGCAAGTGCGCCACGTCAAGCTCATGGAAGACCGCTACGTGTGCGCCATGCGCAAGGGCCATCCGATGGCGGGCAAGGACAAACTGACGCTGGATGACTACCTGTCGCTGACCCACATTCATATCTCCAGCCGGCGCAACGGCCTGGGCCATGTCGACCTGGCGCTGGGCAAGATGGGCCTGCAACGCAAGATCGCCCTGCGCTCCCAGCACTACCTGATGGCCTCGCAGGTGCTGCAGCAAACCGACATGGTAATGACCGTGCCGGAGCGCTTCGCACGGCGCCATGAACTGCACTGGTTCAACCTGCCGGTGAATGATGTGCCGATGGTGGAAACCCATCTGTACTGGCATGAAAGCACCGACCAGGATCCGGCCAACCGCTGGATGCGCGAGCAGATGATCGAGTTGTGCCAGCAGGTGACGGCCCATGAGAAGAAGCTGGACAAACTGTAGGAGCGAGCTTGACGTTAACGTCAACCAGCCATTAGCTTAACGCTCAAGACACTCCTTGAGCGCCCTCATGAGCACGACCTACAGCATCTCCGACCTCGCCCGCGAGCTCGACATCACCACCCGCGCCATTCGCTTCTATGAAGAACAAGGCCTGCTGTCCCCGGAACGCCGGGGCCAGGAGCGCATTTATTCGCCCCGCGACAAGGTCAGCCTGAAGCTGATCCTGCGGGGCAAGCGCATCGGTTTTTCCCTGGCCGAGTGCCGGGAACTGATCGAACTCTACGACCCTACCAGCGGCAACCAGAAACAGCTGCACAGCATGCTGGCGAAAATCGCCGAGCGCCGCGAGCAGCTGGAACAACAGTTGCTCGACATCGAACAGATGAAGCTCGAACTGGACACCGCCGAAGAGCGTTGCACCCAGGCGCTGGAACAGACCATTCAGGGCCAGGTTGGCCATTCATAAAAGGTAGCTGCCATGTCCCTCCCCTCTCATGTGCGCCTGGTGGAAGTGGGCCCCCGCGACGGCCTGCAGAATGAAGCGCAACCCATCAGCGTCGCCGACAAGGTGCAATTGGTGGACGCCCTGAGTGCCGCCGGCCTGGGTTACATCGAAGTCGGCAGTTTTGTGTCGCCCAAATGGGTACCGCAGATGGCCGGGTCGGCCGAGGTGTTTGCGCAGATCCAGCGCAAGCCGGGCGTGACCTATGGCGCGCTGGCGCCAAACCTGCGGGGTTTTGAAGATGCACTGGCGGCGGGCGTAAAAGAAGTGGCCGTATTTGCGGCGGCTTCCGAGGCGTTTTCCCAGCGCAATATCAACTGCTCCATCAGCGAAAGCCTGGAACGCTTCGTGCCGATTATGGACGCGGCCAGGCAGCACGGTGTGAGTGTGCGGGGTTATGTGTCGTGTGTGTTGGGTTGCCCTTATGAAGGTCAGGTCGCGCCGGAACAGGTCGCGGCAGTCGCTCGCGAGCTGTTCGCCATGGGCTGCTATGAGGTGTCCCTGGGCGACACGATTGGCACCGGCACTGCAGGCGCAACACGCCGGATGTTCGAGGTGGTCGGCGCGCAGGTGCCACGGGACAAGCTGGCCGGGCACTTCCATGACACCTATGGCCAGGCCATCGCCAATATCTACGCCAGCCTTGAGGAAGGTATCCAGGTGTTCGACAGCTCTATTGCGGGCCTCGGCGGGTGCCCCTATGCCAAGGGGGCCAGCGGTAACGTTGCCACTGAAGATGTGTTGTACCTGCTCAATGGCTTGGGCATCGAGACCGGTATCGACATGGACAAGCTGATTCTGGCGGGTCAGCAGATTTGTACGGTACTCGGCCGCCCCACCGGTTCGCGCGTGGCGAAGGCTCGCAGCGCCGGTTGAGTAGTGCGCTTGTGACGATGTGTTACCTCGCGGCTACACATCGGGTAACACGGGAACATATTTTGTCGCATTTCCTGAAGGAAATTTCTCGCCAAAAAATCAAGGCATTGATTTTAAAGGACTTTATAAAGTTGGCACGGCTTCTGCTATCTCTATTGCATAACAAGAATAAAAAGCACCAAACCTAATAAAAATAAGACGTAACGACTCTGACATAACAAAAACAACACGGCAGAGACGCAGCTAACAGATTTTTTTGGAGAAGATGTGCTTCGCAGGGTACGGCTTGCCGAAACCCGCAACCGGATAGAGAAGAACAAAAAACTACCTCAAGGTAGCTACCCACTGGTTGGATCGCGTGCGAAGAAGCAGATCAGCGCTCAAAAAAATACGTTTGCTCTTGACCCCGGATGGGGGTCGCCAAAAACAGCGGTAAAGGGCCACGGTTGCCAAAAACAACAATAGACCGCCCCTCAATAATAAAAAAAGAGCACGCAACGACAAATTAAAGGGGACCTTCGGGTCCCCTTTGTGCTTTCTCGGGGAAGGTGGTTTGCGTGTATATCCGTTTTTGGGTGATGGCTGAGACTGGTTCCGCTCTTACAGCGGC